>NZ_JBFBAV010000001.1:397821-626988 GCF_040689505.1 Streptomyces sp. NPDC051211 | reverse complement strand
ACCAGGTTCATCGTCTTCGTGATGTCGAAGGTGATGAACTCGGTGACGTGCGGGGCGGTGAAGGCGGAGCCGACCATCGCCTGCGCGGTGACCTTGCGGACCCCCTTGACCGGGATACGGGTCTCCCGCACACCCGCCCCAACCGGAATGGCGGCCGGAACCGCAGCCGGAACCGGAACCTGGGCGGGGGACTGCTGCGGTATTGCCGCCGGGGCGGCCGCCTTGCGGACGTCTTCGCGGGTGACGGTCCCGTCCGGGCCGGTCGGGAACACGGCCGACAGGTCCACGCCCAGGTCCTTCGCCAGCTTCCGCACCGGAGGCTTGGCCAGCGGACGGGACTGCGGCTCCCTGGCCCGGCCGGCGACCGGTGCGGAGGCCGGCGCGGCGGTCGTCTGCATGCGCGGGCGGCGCCTGGACGATGACGGGGCCACGCCGTAGCCGACCAGGACCGGCTGCCGGCGTTCCTCCGGCCCGGCCGCGGGGGCGCCGCCCACGTCGACGGTGATGGCGACCTGGCCGACGTCGACGGTGGTGCCCTCGGGGAAGCGGAGCTCGTGGACCACGCCGTCGAACGGGATGGGCAGTTCCACGGCCGCCTTGGCGGTTTCGACCTCGCAGACGACCTGGCCGTCGGTGACGGTGTCGCCCGGCTGGACGTACCACTTGAGGATCTCGGCCTCGGTGAGGCCCTCGCCCACGTCGGGCATCTTGAATTCGCGGATCGTCACAGCGGATCTCCTCAGAACGCCAGCGAGCGGTCGACGGCGTCGAGCACGCGGTCCAGGCCCGGCAGGTACTCGTCCTCCAGGCGGGCCGGCGGGTACGGGGCGTGGAAACCGCCCACTCGCAGCACCGGCGCCTCCAGGTGGTAGAAGCACCGCTCCGTGATGCGAGCAGCGATCTCCGCGCCGGCTCCGAAGAACACCGGGGCCTCGTGCACGACGGCGAGCCGTCCCGTCTTCTCGACGGACGCCTGGATCGCATCGAAGTCGATCGGGGAAACCGAGCGCAGGTCGAGCACTTCGAGGGACTTGCCCTCCTCGGCGGCGGCCGCGGCGGCCTCCAGGCAGACCTTCACCATCGGCCCGTAGGCCGCCAGCGTGAGATCGGTGCCCGCGCGCACGGTGCGCGCCTTGTGGAGATCGCCGGGGATCGCCTCGGTGTCGACCTCGCTCTTGTCCCAGTAGCGCCGCTTCGGCTCGAAGAAGATCACCGGGTCATCGGTCTGAATGGCCTGCTGGAGCATCCAGTACGCGTCGGATGCGTTCGACGGGGAGACCACCTTCAGCCCTGCCACGTGCGCGAACAGCGCCTCCGGGGACTCGGAGTGGTGCTCCACCGCGCCGATGGCGCCGCCGTAGGGGATGCGGATGACGACCGGCAGCTTGATCTTGCCGAGCGCCCGGGCGTGCATCTTCGCCAGCTGCGTGACGATCTGGTCGTACGCGGGGAACACGAACCCGTCGAACTGGATCTCCACCACCGGCCGGTACCCGCGCAGGGCCAGACCGATCGCCGTGCCCACGATGCCCGACTCGGCCAGCGGGGTGTCGATGACCCGCTCCTCGCCGAAGTCCTTCTGCAGACCGTCGGTGATCCGGAAGACACCGCCCAGCTTGCCGACGTCCTCACCCATGATCAGGACCTTCGGGTCCGTCTCCAGGGCCTTGCGCAGCGACTCGTTGAGCGCCTTCGCGAGAGAGAGGTTCTGCACTGCCATGATCACTTCACCTCGCCATTCGCGAACGACGCCTGGTACGCGGCGAACTGGGCCCGCTCCTCGTTGACGAGGGCGTGCCCGTCCGCGTAGACGTTCTCGAACATCGCCATGGTGTCGGGGTCGGGCATGGCCCGGACCTCTTCGCGGACCCGCTTGCCGAGCGCCTCGCGCTCCGCCTCGATCTGCTCGAACCAGGCCGCGTCCGCGTGTCCCAGGGCCTCCAGATGGCGGCGCAGCCGCAGGATCGGGTCCTTGGCCTCCCACTCCTCGCGCTCCTCGTCCCGGCGGTAGCGCGTGGGGTCGTCGGAGGTGGTGTGGGCGCCCATCCGGTACGTGAACGCCTCGATCAGGGTCGGACCCTCGCCCGCACGCGCCCGCTCCAGCGCCCAGCGCGTCACGGCCAGGCAGGCCAGCACGTCGTTGCCGTCCACCCGGACGCCCGGGAAACCGAAGCCGGCCGCACGCTGGTACAGCGGCACGCGGGTCTGCCGCTCGGTGGGCTCGGAGATCGCCCACTGGTTGTTCTGGCAGAAGAACACCACGGGCGCATCGAACACCGCCGCAAAGGTGAACGCCTCGTTGACGTCCCCCTGGCTGGTGGCACCGTCACCGAAATAGGAGACGACGGCGGAGTCCGCCCCGTCCCGGGCCATGCCCATCGCGTACCCGGTCGCGTGCAGCGTGTGCGAGCCGATGACGATGGTGTACGGGTGGAAGTTGGTGTCGCCGGGGTTCCAGCCGCCGTGGTCCACACCGCGGAACTGGGACATCATCGCCGCGGGTGACACCCCCCGGCACCAGGCCACACCGTGCTCGCGGTACGTGGAGAAGACGTAGTCGTCCCCGCGCAGCGCCCGGCCGGAGCCGATCTGGGCGGCCTCCTGGCCCAGCAGCGACGGCCACAGGCCCAGCTCGCCCTGGCGCTGCAGGGCGGTCGCCTCCCCGTCGAAGCCGCGGGTGAGCACCATGTCCCGGTACAGGCCGCGCAGTTCCCCGGCGTCGAGGTCCACGTCGAAGTCCGGGTGCCGGACGCGCTCTCCCTCGGGCGTCAGCAGCTGCACCATGGGCGCATCCGGCTGTGCCGGCGCTGTGTTCACATTTCCTCCTCGTCGTCGGGGAGGTCCGCGGTGCTCCCTCGGCTCCCCCGGATTCCGGCATGCGTACGCATGTGGCCGTGCGGCATCACGGGTGGCCCGGCCGGCGTCCGCTCGTGGCTCCTGGTCCGCCGGCCGGGACCCGGCGGGGTCACCGCCGTTCCATGAGTACCAACGGGCCCGGGGCCCCCGGGAGCCCTGGATGGGGTACTCCAGCGGACGGTCGGCCACGCCCCGCTCGGGGCGCGGGGCGGGGCACGATGTGCCACCCCGGACGGCGTTGCCGCGGCGTGCGGCGCCCCGTGACAGTGGGCGGGTGAACCGACCCGGCCGTGCCGTGCCGTGCCGCGGCTGTGCGGGGCAGGAATCCACGGCACGTGATGACGGAGGAGCCTTGCTGATCGCCGAAACCATGGCCGGCACCTTGCCGCCCTACCGTGTAAGCCTCGACCGCGAGGACATCCGCCGGTTCGCCGACGCGATCGGCGCCACGGAGGCGGTGCACCGGGACGCCGGTACGGCGCGGGAGGCCGGTTACCGCGATGTCGTGGCACCGCCCACCTACCTCTTCGGCGTCGACCTCGACCGCGGCGGTGTCTTCCGGCTCCTCGCGGAGGCGGGCGCGGACCCGGCCTCCTGCCTGCACGTGGAACAGGAGTTCAGCCATCTGTCCCCGGCCTGCGCCGGTGACACGCTGGTGTTCTCCCCGCGTTTCGAAATGCCCCCGCTGCCCGCCCGCGGCGCGACGCAGTTCGTCGCCCGGCACACGGTCGTCGACCGGGCCGACGGGACACCGGTAGCCGTACTGCGCCAGCTGGTGGCCGTACGGACCGGCGGCGAGACCGGCGGCGAGACCGGAGGTGCGGCATGACGGCGCCCGCCGCCGCGGTCCTGGACGTCTTCACGGCCCGGCCCGGTACGGAACTGCCCGCCCTCACGGTGCCCGAGATCACCGCCGGGACCGTGGCGCAGTACGCGCACGCGTCCGGTGACGGCAACCCCGTCCACCTGGACCCCGCGGCCGCACGGGAGGCCGGACTGCCGGGGACGATCGTCCACGGCATGTTCACCATGGCCCTGCTGGGACGCGTGGTGACCGGGTGGGCGCCGCAGTCCCGGCTGCGGTCCCTCAAGGCGGCGTTCGTCGCCCCCGTACCGGTCGGCACCGCCGTGACCTGCACCGGAACGGTCACCGACGTCGTCACGGCCGACGGGGAATGGCACGCGCACGTACGGCTCGCGGCCCGACGCGGGGACGGGGTCCTGGTCGTGCGCGGCCGTGCGGTGGTCGCCGTGGACGGTCACACGGACGGAGCGACCCGTGCGTGAGCCGGATGTCCGCCGCTACCTGGACCGCCTCGGGACCGACCACACGGGGCGGCCCGGTGTGGAGGGCCTGCGGGCGCTGCACCGCGCCCACGTGGAGCGGGTGCCCTACGAGACCCTCGACTTCCAGCTGCGCCGGCCGACCGCCGTGGACCCGGAGTACTCCGTGTCGCGGGTGCTGTCGGGTCGCGGCGGCTACTGCTTCCACCTCAACGGCGCCTTCGCCACGCTGCTGACCGCCCTGGGGTACGACGTACGGTGGCACCGCGGTGGCGTGCAGCTCGATGCGGACACCCCCGCTCCGGGCGCCAACGCCAACCACCTGACGCTGACCGTCCGTTGTGAGGGTGAGACCTGGCTCGCCGATGTCGGCATGGGCGACGCGCTGTACGAGCCGGTGCCGTTGCGCGCGGGTGCGTACCGCCAGGGTCCTTTCACCTACCGGCTCTCCCCGTCCGTCGCGGAGCCGGGCGGATGGCGGCTGGACCACGACGTGCACGGCAAGTTCGCCGGGATGGACCTCTCGCCCGCGCCCGCGGGTCCTCGGGACTTCGTCGCCATGCACCGGCTGATGTCCGTCTCGCCCGCTTCCGTTTTCGTCCGGATCGCCTCGGTGTACCGCAGGGACGCGGACGGCGTGGACGGGCTGTGCGGGTGCGTACTGAGCCGTGTCGACGCCGACGGCAGCCGCACGGTACGGGAACTCGCCACCGCCGACGAGTGGTTCGGCACCGTCCGCGAGGTCTTCGGGCTGACCCTGGACGATCTCGACGCGCAGGACCGGGACCGGCTGTGGGCGTGGCTCGTCCGCTCCCACGAGCTCCGGCTGCGGCTGCGGGCGGCGGCCGGGCGTGCTCCGGCCGGCGCGGTGTGACAGGAGAACGGGAATGCGGGCGGGCGGGAGCGGGGCCGGAGACGTGATGGAGCTCGCAGCCGAGGACACGGCAGAGGACGCGGCGGACACGGCAGAGGACGCGGCGGACACCGCGGAGGACGCGGCAGAGGACGCGGCGGAGGACGGCGGGGGGAGCGAGGTCGAACTCGCCGGGACCCGCCTGCGGATCTGGCGCGGCCGGCTGCCCGGAGAGCCGGCGGAGGAGGACCTGCGGGTCCTGTCGGCCGAGGAGACGGCCCGCTACCGTTCCTTCCCCACCGCGGTCGGAGCGGCGAGGTACGCCGCGGCGCACGCCGCGGTGCGCCGCCGGCTCGCCCCGCTGCTCGGTACGAGGCCGGAGGCCGTGGTGTTCGGCCGCACCCCCTGCCCCACCTGCGGCGCGCCCGCGCACGGGCGGCCGCGGATCACGTACCCGCCGACCTCGCTGGAGCTGAGCCTGTCCCGGACGGGCGCCTACTGGCTGTGCGCGGTGGCCGAGGGTGCGGAGGTGGGGGCCGACATCGAACGGCTGCGGCCCTCGTACGTACCGGGCCTCACCCGGGCCGTGCTCAGCCCGCGGGAGCAGGCGTACGTCGCGGCAGCGCGGCCGGACGGCGGACGGTCCGTCGCGTTCACGCGCTGCTGGACCAGGAAGGAAGCCGTGGTGAAGGCCAGCGGGGTCGGGGTGTCGACCGACCTCCGGCGCGTCGAGGTGCGCCCCGACCTGCCCGTGGCGGTCGTCCGGCACCGGGCGGCCGGCCCCGGACCCGCCGCCTGGATGGTGCGGGACCTTCCGGCGGGGCAGGACCATCTGGCCGCGGTGGCGGTCGCCGCGCCCGGGCTCTGACATACGCCGTGCCGCCCGGCCTGCAGGCCGGGCGGCACAGTGGCGGCTGAGCGTGTGAGCGGTGTGAGCGGTGTGAGCGGTGTGAGCGGTGCGACGTCGGTGGGCCGGCGTCAGGCGGCCAGCAGGCCTTCCTGGATCGCCCGTACGACCGCCATGGTGCGGTTGGGGCAGTTCAGTTTGGCGAGGATGTTGCTGACCAGGCGCTTCACGCCGTGCTCCGAAATGACGAGGCGCCGCGCCACCTGCTTGTTGCTCAGCCCCTGGGCGAGCAGTTGCAGGACCTGGAGCTCGCGCGGGGTGAGCGTGGTCCCGCGGGTCTCCGAACTGCCGCGCCCGCGACCGGCCCTGCCCAGCAGGGTCCGTGCCAGGGTGGCCGAGACGTAGAGCCGGCCGGCGAGGACATCGGTGATCGCCGTGGACAGGGTGGCGGTGTCGAGGTCCTGACGGTCCAGGTAGCCCTGACCGCAGAGCTTCGAGGCGTGCACGATCTCCTTCTCGTCCGAGCCGTCGACCAGGACCAGGAGTTGGACGCCGAGCTCACCGAGCTCCGCCAGTGCCGCGTCGGGCCATGCGGTGTCCGTTTCCGCGGCGGCGAGCACGACCAGATCCAGTGCGGTGGCGTCGAGTTGGGCGAGTGCCTCGGTGCCGGTGGTGAAACAGAACACCGGGCTGTCGCCGGCCGCGGCGCGGACCATCGCCTCCACGCCGTACTGCTGGACGATGTCCTCCAGTACGACGGCGATGCCCGGTCCTTCGTGAAGCAGACTGCTCACTTCGTCTCCCCGTGTCGTCGATGTGTCGAAGGCCCCCGTCGGTGTCGCTGACACCGGTCTCCCATCGTCCGCCTCGTCGAGAACAATAAAAAACAAACGATCGCTTTTCAAGTTGGTCTCTAGTCGCGCGAGTGCCTGCCGACCGCACGAGGGAGCGGTCGGCAGGCACGTAGGGGGGGCGCTGCGATACGGGTCGCTAGTGCGCCTTGGAGGGGGTCCCGACAGGCTCCCCGGCCGCCCCGGCGGCCGGGGCGGTGCCGGCCGTACGCCGCTCCGCCGTCACGATGAGCAGGACGACGAGCACCGTTTCCACGACGGCCAGTACGGGCAGGGCGCCCGGCCCGGAGACGGCGAGGAGCGTGCCGCCGAGCACTCCGCCGAGGGAGGTGCCGAGGTACATGACGCTGGCGTTGAGGGCCATCACCTCGTTGCCGGACGAGCCGGCCCGGCTCAGCAGCCAGACCGCGAGCGGCGGGTTGAGCATGCCGATGCCGAAGGCCATCACCATCACGCACGCCATCAGCACCCACAGCGGTGCCGCGCCCCACAGGACGGAGGCCGTCAGGCCGGCCATGGACGCGACCAGGACGGCCGCGCCGGTCGCCACGGTGCGCAGCGGGCCCAGCCTGTCGCTCGCCGTACCGCCGACCTGGGTGGCGACGAGGCCCGCCAGGCCCGCGGCGACGAAGAGGGCCGCGATGCCGGTGGTGCCGACCGAGGACGCCGCGTCGCTGATGGGGGCGATGTACGTCATCATCATCATGCTGCCCGCGGAGAGCAGCATCATCGCGCTCAGGCCGCGCAGCACCGGACCCTGGGTGACGGGTGCGAGCCGCTCCTGGAGCCCCATGGCGGGCGGCAGTTCGAGGGCGGGCAGCAGGGCGAGCATCGTGACGAGCACGGCCACGCCGAGTCCGACGCACATCCAGAAGGCCGCCTGCCAGCCCCACATGCCGCCGAACCAGGTGCCGAGGGGCACGCCGACGAGCTGGGCCAGCATGATGCCGCCGCTGAGCAGACCGAGCGCCTTGCCGCGCTGGCCCTCGGGCGGCAGCGTTCCGGCGGCGCCGAAGCACATCGGCGTCACCGCCGCTGCGGCCATCGCGGTGACCACCCGGGAGGCGAGCAGCACCTCGTAGGAGGGGGCCGTCGCGGCGACCACGTTGCCCGCGATGAAGAGCAGCATCGCGTAGCAGGCCAGCTTGCGTCGCGGTACGCGGGAGGTGGCGACCGCTGCCAGCGGCGCCGAGACCGCGTACACGATCGAGTAGACGGTCACCAGCTGGCCGGCGGCCGACTCGCTCGTGCCCAGGCTTCCGGCCAGCTCGCGCAGGATGCCCGCGACGACGAAGTCGGCGGTGCCGAAGGTGAAGAGGGCCAGCACCAGCGGTACGAGCCACGGTCCCATGAGGTCAACCTCGCAATTGCATAGGGGGGTTCGGCCGTGAAGGGCCGACTGCCGGTCACGTCGGCGACCACGTTAACCAACGAGTGGTGTTTAGACAACACGTGTTGCCGTTCTTGGGTGTGCGGTGCCGGTGAGGGGTGGGTGGAGGGGGTGGGGCGGACGGCGGGAGGGGGCCGTCAGCAGCGTCGCACCTCGTTGCGCGGCCGCGTACGCCCGAGAGGTCCGCACGAACGAACGGTTCCGGTGGCCATGTCGGCCTGCCCGTTCGAGCAGGGCGGCAGGCCTCGGACTCGGTGCGGGCTCGGTCCTACGATCCCCGGATCAGCGGTTCCGCGCGCAAACAGAGAGAATTCAGGAGGTGCCGCACCATGTGTGGAATCACCGGATGGGTGTCCTACACCGACGATCTGACCCGTCGCCAGGGCGAACTGGAGGCGATGAACGCCACGATGTCCTGCCGGGGACCGGACGCGCACGGCGTTTACGTGTCCCGGCACGCGGCCGTGGGGCACAGCCGGCTCGCCATCATCGACCTCGAGGGCGGACGCCAGCCGATGTCGGTGACCGTGGGCGGCAGGGAGGTGGTCATCACCTACAGCGGCGAGGTCTACAACCACCGCGAACTGCGGGACGCGCTCGTCGGCCGGGGCCACGCCTTCGAGACGCGCAGCGACACCGAGGTCGTCCTCCGGGCCTACGTGGAGTGGGGCGAGGGCTTCGTCGAGAAGCTCAACGGAATGTTCGCCTTCGCGATCTGGGACGGCCGTGACGAGCGCATGCTGCTGGTCCGGGACCGGGCCGGGGTGAAGCCGCTCTTCTACTACCCGACCGACGGCGGCGTCCTGTTCGGCTCCGAGCCGAAGGCGATCCTCGCCCACCCCGACGTGGCGCCGCGTGTCGACGCGGACGGCCTGCGCGAGATGTTCATGTTCACCCGGACCCCCGGACAGGCCGTGTGGCGGGGCATGCGGGAGATGCGCCCGGGCACCGTCGTCACGGTCAGCCGCGCCGGCGTCAGCGAGCGCGTCTACTGGCGGCTGGAGGCGCACGAGCACGCCGACGACCTCGCGACGACGATCACGCACGTCCGGGACCTGCTCCAGGACATCGCCACCCGGCAGATGATCTCGGACGTGCCCCGCTGCGTCCTGCTGTCGGGCGGTCTGGACTCCAGCGCACTGACCGCGCTGGCCGCCCGGGGCCTGCGGCGGGAAGGGAACGGCGAGCGGGTCCGGAGCTTCGCCGTCGACTTCCAGGACAGCACCGACTCGTTCCGCGCCACGGATCTGCGCGAGACCCAGGACGCGCCCTACATCCGCGAGGTCGTCGCCCACGTGGGGACGGACCACCGGGACATCGTGCTGGACTCCCGCACCATGGCCGACCCGTGGGTACGGCGCGCCACGGTGGGCGCGCGGGACCTCCCGGGCCCCCACGGCGACATGGACCTCTCCCTGTACCTGCTGTTCCGGGCCGTCCGCGAGCAGTCCACCGTCGCCCTCTCCGGCGAGGCCGCCGACGAGCTCTTCGGCGGCTACCTCTGGTTCCACCACCCCGCGGCCCGCGAGGCCGAGACCTTCCCCTGGACGGCCGTCTTCGGAGACGCCGAGCAGGAGGCGCTGAAGCTGCTGCGGCCCGAGGTCCGCGAGAAGCTGCGGCTGGCGGAGTACGCCCAGGACCGCTACGCCGAAGCCGTCGCCGAAGTCCCCGTCCTGCCGGGCGAGGAGGGGCTGGAGGCGCGGATGCGGCGCATCACCCACCTCAACCTGACCCGGTGGATGCCCTCGCTCCTGGAGCGCAAGGACCGGATGAGCATGGCCACGGGGCTGGAGGTCCGGGTGCCGTTCTGCGACCACCGGCTCACCGAGTACGTGTTCAACACCCCGTGGAGCTTCAAGACCTTCGACGGCCGGGAGAAGAGCCTGCTCCGGGCGGCCGTCCGGGACCTGCTGCCGGCGTCGGTGGCCGACCGGAAGAAGAGCCCCTATCCCTCGACCCAGGACCCCTTCTACCAGCAGGCGCTGCAGCAGCAGGCCAAGCAGGTGGCGGCGGACCGCGACAGCACCCTGTTCGGCCTGGTCAGCGAGGACTGGCTGACCGCCGCCGTCTCGGTGGACCCCGCCGCGATGAACATATCCGTCCGGCACGGCCTGGAGCGGGTGCTGGAGCTCGCCGCGTGGATCGAGCGGTACAACCCCTCCGTCTCGCTCGACTGACCGGCCCGGAGCACGGGAGAGGCCCGGTACGCGTACCCCGCGTACCGGGCCTTCTCGCTGCCGCCGGCCGGCTCGGCCTCCGGGTGACGCGGCCTCCGGGCGACTCGGCAGCCGCTCGCCTCAGCTGCCGCGCGCCTCGACCGCCGTACGCCGCGTCACGCGCCGGCGGGCCGGCCGGAGCGGGGCCGCAGCACGCGCATCATCGGCTTCTCGACGTACGTGTACAGGACCCACGCGAAGAACGCGCACACGACGAGGTACAGCAGGAACGCCGTGAGCCCGAGCCACATGGGGGCGGCCGCGGCCGGTGACGGGAGCAGCCCGAGGTCGTGCAGCCAGTCCCGCAGATGGACACCGGTCCACACGATGAAGATCAGCTGCACCATGTAGAGCGCGAAGGAGATCTCCCCGAGGAACACCATGAACCGCGAGCGCAGCGGAGACCAGCGACCGGCGACATCGGCCTGCGCCAGGGCGGCGATCAGCAGGGCGAACGGGACGAAGGTCACCGCCACCCGCTGGAGCACCTCGGGCAGGTACGTGCCCAGCCAGATGGCCACCACGCTGAGCACGATCGACACGGGCACGCCCGGCCCCCGCCAGGCGGCGCGCCGCACCAGGCAGGCCAGCGCGATCCCGCAGACGAACTCCGCCAGGCGCATCACCGGGAAGACGTAGACGAACCAGTACATGAACGGTCCGCCGATGGACTCGGTGGAAATGGCCTCGCCGGCGGACGGTGCCTTCAGCGTGAACACCCGGCCGGCCAGGTACGGCAGGACGAAGGCGGCGGCCACGCAGCCCGCCGCCACCCAGCGGAGGGTGAGCGTCCGGGCCTTGGCCATCGCCGCGTACAGCGCGGGGAAGCAGAAGTAGAAGAAGGCCTCGCAGCCGAGGGACCACGCCACCGGGTTGAGCCCGTAGGACACCGACTGGTCGGGGACCCACGACTGGAGCAGGAACAGGTGCGTCAGGATCAGCTGCCACCCGGGCAGGGCGCCGGTGCTGCTGGCGATCCACACGATGGCCAGCAGGGTGGTGACGAAGAAGACCGGGTAGATCTTCGCGAACCGTCGCTGCCAGAACCTGCGCGCCGTGTCACCGGGCTGCCTGGACCAGGCGAGGACGAATCCGCTGAGGATGAAGAAGCAGCTCACCCCGACGAAGCCGGTGCCGAACACGGCGTGGAGGAACCGGTCGAGGAGCGAGGGGTCGTCCGAGCCGGGGGCCGTGCTCAGCGCGAGCTTGCCGGCGTGCTCGCCGAACACGAGGAGCGCCGCCCACCAGCGCAGTCCGGTCAGCGAGTCGAGTCTGCCGGAGGGAGCGACGGAGGTTCCGGCGTCCGCCGGGCGGCTTTCGATCAGGGTCGCCATCGGATCACACCCGGGCCGGGGAGGTCGCGGCGGAACCGGAGCCGGCGGCATCGACGGCTGCGCCGGCAGCGGGGGCCGGGGCGGGCGATCCGGTGGCCTGCTGGAACGCCTGAACGGCCTTGCCGATGAAGGCGGCCCGGTTCTCCTTCACCCAACGCCCGGACGCCTCGATGCTGTCGAGCCTTCCGTCGAAGCGCGGTGCCACGTACCGGGCGAGCAGCTCGAAGCTGTTCCGGGTCCGCTCGCGCGACGCCCAGTCGTTCACGGCGACGAGCAGCCGCCCGAACCCGCCCGTCCGGTCGACGAGCCGCTGGACGGCTTCGACGCAGTCGTCCACGGAGCCCACGATCGCGGACCCGGACTCCACCATGGCGGCGATCTCGTCGCCGGACGGCACGCCGGGGAACTCCACCGGCAGGCCGAGGGTGTCCCTGAAGTAGCCGTAGGCGAACCGCTCGAAGCCCTCGCGGACCTCGGCGTAGGCCTGCTTGGTGGTCTCCGCCACGTGCACCGGCATCACGATCCGCCAGTCGCGGCGGTCCATCGTGCGGCCGGCTTCCCCGGCCGCCTCCTCGGCGTGCCGCCACTGGGCCGCGAGGTCGATCGGCGGCGCGCCGGGCACGGGGGCGCCGAACGACAGCGGGCTCAGACCGTGCCGCCCGGCGAGCCGCATGCTCACGGGAGAGGAGGCGCTGGAGATGGCGACCTCCAACTCGTCCGAGTACGGGGCGAGATGGAGCCGCGCGTCCTGCAGGGTGAACCAGTCGGCGGAACGGGTCACCGCCTCGCCGCGTAGCAGCGGCATGATGACGTCGAGCGCCTCGGCGGTCATGCGGCGGGTGTCCGTGGCCTCGATGCCCAGCATGTGGGCGTCCGCCGGCGACGATCCCGAGCCGACACCGAACATGACGCGGCCCCGCGTCATGTGGTCGAGCTGCACGACGCGCGAGGCGGCGTGGAACGGGTGGTGGTACGGAAGGCTGACCACGCCGGTTCCCAGCCGGATCCGCTTCGTGCGTTCGGCGGCCGCCGCCAGGAACACCTCGGGCGAGCTGATGGTGCCCCAGCCGCCCGAGTGGTGCTCTCCCACCCACACCTCGTCCAGACCGAGGTCGTCGAGCAGCGAGATCAGGTCGAGGTCACGCCACATCTGCAGGTCGGGGGCCTCGCCCGGAGGGTGCAGCGGGGAAATGAACGCGCCGAATCCGACGGTCGCCGTGGTCATGCGTGTCTCCTCGATCAGGTGGGGGAGGGGAAGCCGTTGAGCGGGCAGCGTCGTGCGCGCTCGGTACGGCACCACCCTCGGCACGGCACCACGCCCGGACAATCCCCAACGCAGGTAGCCGAAGCGGCTCGGGGGGTGCCCGAACGGTCTGCCCGTTCGGGTCTTGGGCGCGGGCGGGACACGGAGGACGGTGGGTGGATGCGACCCGTCACCCATGTCTACGACACCTGTTGCATAGGCGACGATAGTCGTCTAGCGTGAGGGTATGCGAATCGAGATCTGGGCAGACGTGGTCTGCGCCTGGGCTTACATCGGCAAGCGGCGCCTGGAGCGTGCCCTGGACGGCCGCGACGACGTCGAGGTGGTCTGGCGCCCCTTCCGAATCGACCCGACCGCTCCCGCTCGGGCCATCCCCCTGGAGGAGGCCCTGCGCGACCCCCTGATGGACGAGGCGGTGCGCGCCTGCGCCCCCGACCTGACCCCGGCCGAGAACCGGGTCCGGATCTCCACGGTCGCCGCGGCCGAGGGCCTCGGGCCGCGCTGGGGCGCCGGATGGCGCGCCAGCAGCCACGACGCCCACCGGCTCGTCGCCCTGGCGTACGAGGAGGGCGGCGCCGCCCTGCAGAACGAGGTGATGGAGGGCGTGCTGCACGCCTACTTCATCGAGGCCCGCGACATCAGCGACCGCGCGGTCCTCGGCGAGGTCGCGGCCGCGGCCGGCTTCCGGCAGGGCGCCGAGCTGCTCGACGGGGATGCCGGAGAGGTGCTGGTCCGTGAACTGCTCCTCCAGGGCAAGGCGCGCGGGGTGAAGACCTCGCCGTCCCTCGTGGTCGGCGACCAGGCGCTGGCCGGCGCCCAGGCGCCGGACGCCATCCAGGCCTTCCTGGCCGGCTGCGCCGACACCCCCGAGGTGCCTGCCGAGGTCGCCCGGATGCGCTGGGCGGAATCGCTGATGGACCTGCGCGACCCCCTGGGGGCGCTGACCCTGCTGCGGCCGCTGCTCGACGAATTCGCCGGCGACCGCGGGGTGCGCACGCTCGCCGCGCGCGCCCACTTCGCCTCGGCGCAGCTCAAGCGGGCCGAGGCCGAACTGGAGGCGCTGGTCGAGGAGTACCCGGACGACGACTACGTCCGGCTGCTCTACGGCCGCACCCTTCAGCGCCGGGGCAAGGGCGAGCAGGCCGAACCGCACCTGCGCCTCGCGGCGGCCGCGACCGCCTGATCCGGGGCCGGCGCGGCCGCGCGCCCGTACGGGGTCCGGTGGAGACGGCGAGGAGCAGATGACCAGACAGGAGAGGGCGGCGAGGACGCGTACCGCCCTCATCGGCTCCGCCGCGGCGCGGTTCGCCGACAGCGGCTACGCGGGTACGGGCCTGAAGAGCATCACCAGTGCGGCCGGGACGTCCACCGGCGCGCTCACCTTTCACTTCGCCTCGAAGGGTGAACTGGCCGATGCGGTGGTGGAAGGGGCACGAGCCGTGCTCCGCCCGGCAGTCGACGAGGTCCTGCGGCGCCCCGGCGCGGCCCTGGACACGCTGGAGGCCCTCGTCGTGGCCCTCGTCCGCCTGCTCCACGAGGACGTGCTGGTGCGCGCCGCCGCCCGTCTGGAACTGGACGGCTCCGAGGGTGTGGAGAGCTGGTCCGCCGAGTGGCACCCGGCGGTGCGCCGGCTGGCGGAGCGCGCCTGGCGCGAGAACGCCGGGCGGCTCGCCGCCGACGGCCCCGACCAGCTCGCCGCACTGGCCGCGCTGTTCGTGCGGTCGGCGGGCCCGCACTTCCGGTTGCGGGCGGTCACGGCCACCGCCTCCGCCGCCCTCGACGAGCACCTGCGCCTGTGGGCCGTGATGGCGCGGGTGCTGCTCGTACCGGACGGCCGGACGCCGCGTCAGGACGAGGTGGCACCGCCCGACGCCTGAACCGGCCTCAGGCCGCGGGCTCCCGGCCGGCGGCCCGGGGGCCGGGCGGGCCGACGGTGAGGGAGCCCCGCACCTTGTCGGACGCGATGCCCGGGAGCAGGTACGTCCACAGGGTGTGGACGCGCTCGGGGAGGTCCTGGCGATCGGTGGTGATCTGCGAGAACAGCTGCGTACCGGAGAACGTGCTCACGACGAGCCAGGCCAGTGCGTCGACGTCGCAGCTCTCGTTCAGTTCACCCGCCTCCTCGGCCGCCGACAACTGCGCCCGGAAGACCTCCGCCCACTGCTGGTACGGCTGTTCCTCGCGCATGCCGAACGCGCCCTGCTCGACGGCCAGCCGGACGCCGCCGCGCAGCACCGGGTTCGTCTGGAGCTGCTCGGCCAGGTACGCCGTGATGTCGACGAGGCGCTGGAGGCCGTCCGGCCCCGCGGGGAGGACCAGCTCGTCGGCCTGGCTGAGCATCACGGCCCGGGCCAGCTCCTCCTTCGAGGAGAAGTGGAAGTACAGCGCGCCCAGCGTGGCACCCGCCCGGTTGCTGATCAGACGGATCGACGCGGCGCTGAAGCCGACCTCGTCGAAGACCTCCGCCGCGGCCCGCAGGATCGTCGCCCGGGTCCGCACCGCCCGTTCCTGCTTGGCGGCCCCGGCTTGTCGCGCCGGTCTGTTCTCCATCCGGACCTCCCCAAAGAAACAAAACAATCGTCCCTTATCTTAGGGCCGACCCTCCCGGCCCCGGAAACCCCTCGTCCGGCCGTTCAGTTTCCGCGCCAAGCGGTGAGCAGTTCTTCCGGGCCGTACGTTGCCTGGAGCCCGGCGCAGTCGACGCCACTGCGGGAAACCGCGATCAGCGGCACGGGGTCGTCGGTGACTGCTGCCCGGTGCTTGTAGAGGGGTAGTTCGGCTGCGACCACACGCTTCTCCGTCAGGACGTCCGTGGCTCTGGTGAGGGTCGTGTGGGCGATCCCGCCGGCCGCCCGGGCGATGTTGGTGAACGTGCGCTCGCCGCTCCCGATGGCGCGCAGCACTTCCCGGCTATCGCGCGCGACAGTATCTGAGCAGCCTATCTGCGCCGCCAAGGCGGCTCGGATGGTCTACTGCGCGGTCGTTGCAGCGGGGATGTCGACTCGGGCGGCCCGGCGGGCCGGCCAGAGCGAGGCGAGGAGCGCGCCCGCCAGGGCGATCAGCACCGCGAGGGCGAGGCGTCCCCAGGGAAGGACCAGCTCGTAGCCCACGACGCTCTCCTGGAGGGTGCGTCCCAGCGCCCAGCCCAGGAAGACGCCCATGACCGTGCCGACCGTCGCGCCGAGCGCGCCGACGAGCAGGGCCTCCAGGCGGATCATCCGGGTCACTCCGGCGCGGTCCAGGCCGAGGGCGCGCAGGGTGCCGATCTCCTTGCGGCGTTCGAGGACGGACATCGCGAGGGTGTTGGCGATGCCCAGCGCGGCGATCACCAGGGCCATGCCGAGCAGGGCGTAGAAGACGTTGAGCTGGTCGCCGATGCCGCTGCTGTCCTGGGCCCGGATGCCGGCCCGGTCCAGGACGGCCAGTGCGGGGTTGTCGCCGAGGGCGCGGGTGATGCCTGCGAGCGCGGCCCGGCCGGGTCCGCCGTCGGTGGCGACGAGGATCGCGTGGGTGGCCGGGGCGGAGTCGTAGCGGGCGACGAGGGAGCCGGGTGCGGTGATGCTGGGCATCAGGTCGCTCTGTTCGTCCGCCCGGTAGACGGCGCCGATGGTGACGCTGCCGTGCCGGTCGTCATGACGTTGCAGGGGGAGGGTCTGGCCGACGTGCCAGCCGGCGGCCCTGGCCTTGAAGTCGGCCACGGCGATCCGGCCCTCGGCGAGGCTGTCGAGGGAGCCCTCGACCACGTCGTACCGCAGGAGCCGGCCGATGGTGGCGGGGTCGACGCCGGTCAGGACGGAGGAGGTGCCGGCCAGGCGGTAGCCGGTGGACTGGCTGAGCGGGCTGTATGCGGCGCCGGGCAGCTTCCCGAGGGCCTCCGCGGTGGCGGGGTCCATCCGCTCGCCGCCCTCCGCGGGCTTCACCAGGTAGTCGGCGGTGAAGGCGTGGGTGGTCGCGCGGTCGAGGTACCGGGCGGCGGAGGCGCCGAGGACGGACAGGCCCGAGGCGAGGGTGAGGGCGATGGCGAGCGCGGCGGCGGTGGCGCCGGTGCGGCGCGGGTCGCGCACCGTGTTGCGGGCGGCGAGGTCGCCGTGCACCGGGTGGAGGCGGCGGAGCAACGGCCGGAGCAGGGCGACGAACGGCCGGGAGAGGAGCGGGATGAGGCCGATCGCCCCGGTCAGGGCCAGGGCCGCGCCGATGCCGATGACCTGCCGGGAGTCCTTCCCCGAGGTGAGCGCCCCGTACGCCGCGGTGGCGGTGCCGGTGAGCGTCAGCGCGGTGGCGAGGCCGGTGCGCAGGGAGCCGGCTCGCGCGGGCGCCGTGTGCTCGGCCGCGCTGAGCGCGGCGACGGGCGGAACGGCCATGGCCCGGCGGATCGGAAGCCATGCGGAGATCACGGGGAGGGCGGTGCCGACCAGCATCGAGATGACCACGGTGGCCGGGGTGAGGACCAGCGGGGCGGCCGGGGCGCCGGCGGTGGCGCCGACAGTGGTGCCGGCGGGCGCGAAGAGCATCTGGAGCAGGGAGGCGGCCCCGGTGCCGGCGGCCAGGCCGGCCGCGGAGGCGATCACCCCGACGAGGAGGGACTCGGTCAGCAGGATGCGGCGCACCTGCTCGCGCGTGGCTCCGACGGCCCGCATCAGGGCCAGCTCCCTGGTGCGCCGGGTGACGAGCATGGTGAAGGTGTTGGAGATGAGGAAGGTGGCGACGAACAGGGCGACCGCGGCGAAGCCCACCAGGATCTGGCTCATGGTGTCGCTGTCGGTGGTGGCGAGGTTCGCCTGGATCCGGGCGAGCTGGGCCCCGGTGACCGCGCCGGTTCCCTTGGGCAGCACCGGTGCGACGCGGCCGAGGAGCTCCGTCACGTCGGTGCCGGGACCGGCCGTGAGCTCGATGTTCCGGTAGCGGCCGGGCTCGAGGAAGAGCCGCTGGGCGGTGGCGTCGGTGAACAGCGTCAGGCTGCCCCCGGCGGGAAGTTTGGTCCCGTCGGTGCGGAAGGTGCCGCTGAGCGTGTAGGAGCCGGCGCTCTTGTTCGTACCGACGCGCACGGTGTCGCCGACGCGGTAGCCGCCCTGGGCGGCGGTGGCTTCGTCGAGGGCGATCGTGTGGTCGCCGGTCGGGCCGGACCCCTGCGTGAAGCGGTAGGCGGGGTCCGTGCCGTCGGCTCCCGGGGCGAAGTTGCCGCCCTGGCGGGACGGGCCGTGACCGAGCAGCCGGCCGTCGCGGCCGGCGACGGCGGCGAAGCCGTCGACCCGGCCCGCGGCGGCCGCGACTCCGGGGAGCCCAGCCAGGGTGGCCACGGTACGGGCGTCGAGGGCGGCCGGCCGGCCGCCGCCGGGGACGGCCTCGGGCGCGACGTTCACGGCGATGCGCTCGTAGCCGTCGGTGGCCTTGGCGGTGGCGGCCCGGTTCAGGCTGTCGCCGTAGACGAGGCTGCCGCTGATGAAGGTGACGCCGAGCATCACCGCGAACGCGGTCATCAGCAAGCGGGCCTTGTGCGCGAGCACGTTGCGCAGGGCAGTACGGAACATGGGGTGCGGATCCTGGGAGGCGGGCTCGGCGGATGCGAGCGGGCGGCTGGGTCGGTGCCGGCGTGAGCGGGGGTCAGCTCGTGCGCGGGCGGGGGTCGAAGGCCTTCATCCGGTCCAGCACCCGTTCCGGGGTGGGATGTGTCATCTCGTCGACCAGGCGGCCGTCGGCCAGGAACACCACGCGGTCGGCGTAGCCGGCGGCGACCGGGTCGTGGGTGACCACGACCACCGTTCGGCCCAGCTCGCGCACCGAGTCGCGGAGGAAGCCGAGGACCTCGGCCCCGGCGCGGGAATCGAGGTTGCCGGTGGGCTCGTCGCCGAAGACGATCGCGGGCCGCGAGGCCAGCGCCCGGGCCACCGCCACCCGTTGCTGCTGCCCGCCGGACAGCTGTCCGGGCCGGTGGTCCAGCCGCCCGGAGAGGCCGACCATGGAGATGACGCGGTCCACCCACTGCTGGTCGGGCCGGCGGCCGGCCAGGGTCAGCGGCAGCGTGATGTTCTCCAGCGCGGTCAGCGTCGGCAGGAGGTTGAACGCCTGGAAGATGAAGCCGATCCGGTCGCGGCGCAACCGGGTGAGCTGCCGGTCGTCGAGCGTGCCCAGCTCGGTGGTGCCGATGCGGACGGAGCCGGAACCGAACGAGTCGAGCCCGGCGGCGCAGTGCATCAGGGTGGACTTGCCGCAGCCGGAGGGGCCCATGATCGCGGTGAACTCGCCCTCCCGGAAGGCGATGCTCACCCGGTCCAGGGCGACGACACGGGTGTCGCCGCTGCTGTAGACCTTCGACAGGTCGGTGGTGGCGGCCGCGATCCCGGACGGCGGGTGCAGCACGTGCGCGTCGGGCTCGGGACGGGGATCGGCGATCACAGGGGGACTCCACTTCGGGTGCCAAAGGGTGCACGTCGAAGGGTGTCCGGGGAACGTATCGGAGCCTGGGCCGCCGTGTATCGGCCGCCGCGCCGCTTCGTATCGGTCGTGTAGGGAACCGCGGTCAGCCCGGCAGGCGCAGGGTGGCGACGGCGCCGCCGTCCGGGGCATTGCCCAGGCGCAGCTCGGCGCCGAGGAGCCGGGCCTGGCCCAGGGCGATCGTCAGGCCCAGGCCGTGGCCCGAGCCGCGCGCGGTCGCGCCCGTGTGGAAGCGGCGCGGGCCGTGGAGCAGCAGCTCCGCGGGGAAGCCGGGGCCGTGGTCGCGCACGACGACCGTACGGCCGTCGACCGTGACCTGCACCGGGGCGACCCCGTGCCGGTGGGCGTTGACGACGAGGTTGCCGACGATCCTGTCCAGGCGGCGCGGGTCGGTCTCCACGGTCTCCACGGTCTCCACCGTCTCAGCGGCATCAGCGGCATAGGAGGCATCAGCAGTCCCAGCGGTCTCAGCCGTCTCGGCGCGCTGCGTGTCGGAGACGGCGGTGATCTCCGTGTCGAGGCCGGTGCGGGCCACGGCTTCGGCGACCACGGCGCCGAGCGGGACACGGGCGCGGACCGGTTGTTCGGCGCCGGCGTCCAGCCGGGAGATCTCCAGCAGGTCCTCGACCAGGCCGCGCAGGTCCCCCACCCGGGCCCGGAGCAGGTCCTCCGTCTCACCCGGCGGCAGCAGGTCGGCGGCGGCCAGCAGACCGCCGACGGGAGTGCGCAGCTCGTGGGCCACGTCCGCGGTGAAGCGGCGCTCGCTGCGCAGCCGTCGGCTGAGAGTGTCCGCCATGAGGTCGACGGTGGCGGCGATGTCGGCGACCTCGTCGCGGCCCTCGGTGGGCCCGGTCCGGGCATCCAGGTCCCCGGCCGAGATCCGGCCCGCGGTCTCGGAGACCCGCCGCAGCCGGCGGCCGAGCAGCCCCGCAGCGTAGACCGCCAGGGGCGTGGCGGCCGCCAGCGCGACCAGCGAGGCCACCGCCATGGTCACGTCGAGCCGTTGCAGCTCGTGGAGTTCCGGGCTCATGTTGACCCGAAAGGCCAGCACCCGGCTGCCCGGGCCGTCGACCCGCTGGGCGGCCCAGACGCTGGGCCCCACGTTCCCTTCGACACGCTCGTCGTAGGCCGTGTGCCGGGCGCCGTCGGCCGGGTGCCGCAGTGCGGCGGGCAGCCCGGCCGGATCCAGTTCGGCGCCGTCCGCGAGGGTTCCGGTGCGCCGGTAGACCTCCATGGCCGAGTACAGGCTGTTGAAGGCCCGCGCTTCGGCCCGGCTCCGGACGTCCTGCGCGGTCCACAGGTGCACCAGTACGCCCACCGCGGCCGCGACCAGGCATGCCGTGGCCGCGGCCAGCGCGGCGATCTTCCAGCGCAGGGGTACGCGGGCCGGCCGCAGCCGGTGGAACGGGCGCACCGGTCTCAGCGCCTGAGCTTGTAGCCGAAGCCGCGGACCGTCTCGATCCGGTCCCGGCCCAGCTTCTTGCGCAGCCGCTGCACGCACAGGTCCACGACCCGGCTGTCACCGTCCCAGCCGTACTCCCATACGTCCCGAAGCAGGGCGTGCCGCTCCAGCACGATGCCCGGGTGGGCGGCGAACTCCAGCAGCAGCTTCAGCTCGGTCGGGGTCAGTGCCACCGGGCTTCCGGAGACGGACACCTCCAGGCCGCCGGTGTCGATGGTCAGGTCCCCGAAGACCAGCAGGCCGCCCTCGGCCGGTGGCGGCCCGTCGCCCGCGGCATGCCCGAGTGCGGGAGCGGGCGCATAGGTCGCCCGCCGCAGCAGCGAACGGATGCGTGCCACGAGCACGTAGGTGTCCACGGGTTTGACCACGTAGTCGTCCGCCCCGGCCTCCAGACCGGCGACGACGTCGAGCCCCTCGCCGCGGGCGGACATCATCAGAACCGGCACCAGGCTGGTCTCCCGGACCCTGCGGCACAGGCCGATCCCGTCCAGACCGGGCAGCATCACATCCAGGATCAGCAGGTCGAAGCTGTCGTCGCGGAAGAGCTCCAGCCCAGCCAGCCCGTCGGCCGCGGCCTTCACCCGGTAGCCGTAGCGTTCGAGGGCGACGGAGAAGGACCGGCGCATCAGCTCGTCGTCCTCCACCAGCAGCACGCGAACAGGTCGCGGAGGGGCCGGAGCCGGGACGGGCGAGGACACGGGCAGCTGGCTCCTGTTCGGACGGGTCGCTGAAACCCTATGCGTCGATGCGTACCAGTGCGAGCGTGATGTTGTCGGGACCTCCGGCTTCGATGGCGGCCTTCCACAGCTCGAACGCCGCCTTGCCGTCGTCGTGCACCCGCAGCAGCTCGTCGATGGCTTCGTCGGGCACCGGGTCGGTCAGACCGTCGCTGCACACCAGGTAGCGATCGCTGGTGGACAGCGGGAAGGACGCCACATGGGGAGTGATGGCGCTGTGCCCGCGGCTTCCGCCGAGCGTCTGCGTGACGGCCGACGTGGTGCGGTGACCCGGCGCCGGCGGCGGGCTGTCGTCCACGCTCACCTGGTGGAGCCCGTCCTGAGCCGCGTGGTACACCTTGCTGTCACCGACATTGAACGCCAGGAGCGACTCCGCCAGGACGAGGGAACCGGCGACCGTGGTCCCCATGGCGGTCAGCTCCGGACGGCCGTCGGTGGCCGCGTACACCGCGCGATTGCAGAGGTTCAGAGCGTCCTCGACGGCTTGGGTGCCGTCCAGTGAAGGGCCGAGCAGGGCGAGCTCGCGGACGACCAGCTCGCTGGCGACCTCGCCGGCCGGCTGCCCGCCGAGCCCGTCGGCGACCGCGACGACGAGCGGTCTGCCGAGGGGGAACACCAGCGTCTGGGGGCTCTCGGTCGTGGTCCCGCACAACGTCCACGGTCCGACGACAAGGCTGTCCTCGTTGTGCTCGCGCACCAGCCCGACATGACTCAGGGCGGTCACGGCTATGTACGCCACCACGACGTCCCGCCTCTCCGCAACGGCAGAAGCATCCCTCACCACCATTGTCGCGCCGCTCGGCATGCGGCGCGTGACCTGCCGGAGCAGGCTGGTCCCGGGGGCCTGAGGAAAGGACTGCGGGAGATGTTCGCGAGGCTGAGCACCTACCAGGGATCACCGGTTCCCGCGGAGGGAGACCTGACCGCGAATGCGGCGGCGGTCGTCGAGCAGGTCCGGGACGTGCCCGGCTTCCGGGGCGTGTACTACCTCGTCGACCGGGCGTCGGGGAAGGCCAGGTCGCTGACCCTGTGGGCGGACGAGCAGTCCATGCGGGCGAGCGAGGACCAGGCCACCCGGATCCGCGAGGAAACGGCACGGCGGGAAGGCCAGCGGATCGTCTCGGTCGAACGTTTCGAGGTCGGATTCAGCCACCTGGAGCCATAGGGGCGAGGGCAGGTCCGGACAACGCAGCAGGCCCGGGTCGGCGACCCGGGCCTGCTTGCGGGAACGGATGACGGGAACCGGGCGGGCTACCCGGCGTCGAGCAGCAGTTTCGCGGCCACCGTCGTCCCGTCGGTGCGGATCGTGCCGGCCACGGCGGCAGCCCGCGCCCGGGTCTCCGGAGCCAGGGCCGTCCTGAGCGCGGCCGACAGAGACCCGGCGGTCGGGGCCGGACCGTCGTGGGCCGTGCCGATGCCCAGGCCGGCCACCCGGTCGGCCCAGTACGGCTGGTCCGCCCCCCGGGGCACCACCACCTGGGGCGCGCCGGCCCGGGCGGCGGTCGTCGTCGTACCGGCGCCGCCGTGGTGTACGACGGCGGCCACCCGCCGGAACAGGGCCTGGTGGTTGACCTCGCCGACGGCGAAGCAGTCGTCCTGGTCGTCGATCAGGCCGAGGTCGGCCCAGCCGCGGGAGACGACCGCGCGGCGGCCCTGTGCGCGCACCGCCTCGACGGCCACCCGGGCGAAGTCCTCCGGGGCGCTCACGGGCGTGCTGCCGAAGCCCACGTACACCGGTGGTTCGCCGGCGTCCAGGAACGCCGCCAACCCGGCCGGGAGCGGCCGCTCGTCGGGCAGGATCCACGCACCGGTCTGCACCACGTCGAGGTCCGCCGGCTGCTGCCACGGGTCCAGGACCGGGTCCGTGGCCAGCCACGGGCGGTCGGTGAAGGCGAAGTCGCGGACGTTGTCCACCGGTGGCAGGCCGACCGACGCCCGGTGGGTGTTGAGCACCTCGCCGAACATCTCGTTCGCGATCCGGGCGTCCAGGTCCCACAGGGCCCGGTTGTCGGTCACGTCCGCCGGCAGCGGCCGGCCCCGCCGCGCCGGCGGCCGCCGGTACGGCGACGGAAGGACGACCGGCTGGTGGCTCACGTGCACGTAGCGGATGCCCATTTTCTCGGCCACCGACCGCGCGCCGGCCGTGACCGGCAACGGGCCGGTCGCCAACAGCGCATCACACCCCTCGGCCGCCGCGGCGACCGTGTCGAACTGCGCGGCCATCAACTCGGCCACACGCTGCGCCAGGCCCACCGCCGACCCCGGCGTCACCGAGGTCACCAGCGGACGCACCGGCCGGCCGGCCGGCACCAGCGGCACACCGGCCTCGGCCAGCCGCTCCGCGAACTCCTCGTCAGGCGGCGCGCACACCCTCGCCTCCGCGCCCAGTTCCCGCAACCGCACGGCGAGTCCCGCCATCGGCTCCACGCTCCCGCGCGACCCGTACGTCGACAACACCACACGCATTTCGCCACTCCCATGTCCGCAGGTTCCGGCCCACGCCGTTGATCCTTCCGTACGCCCCGGGTCCTTTCGCAGGCCCCCGGTGCACCCCTCGGGTCACCGGGCCCAGGGGAGTTCGCGGGTGCCCTCGGTGCCGGGAACGGAGGCGACTCCGTCGGAACGCATCGAGACGTGGGCCTCGGCCCGCTCCGGGGCGTGGACCCGGCGGACCAGGTCCGGCGGCAGGACCAGGGTCTGGCCGGCCGAGACCTTCTCGGTACGGCCGTCGCAGGTCACCTCCAGGGCGCCCGCGGTGACCGTCCAGACCTGTTCACGGCTGATGGAGTGCTCTGGGCCGCTCGCACCGGCGTCCATCGTGACCGTCCACGTGCTGAGTTCGGCGCTGCCGCGGCTGGGGGCCGCCAGGCCGGTCATGGTGGCGTTCGGGGAGACGGTGACGTCCTCCGGCGAGGGGGTGATCACGTGCAGGGCGGTGTCCTCGTTCAGGTCCGTGGGCTGGTTCGTGGGCTGGTCCGTGGGCTGGTCGGGGGCGGCCCATTCGACGAGCTGGACGACGACCCCGTTGGGGTCGGTCATCTGGAACAGGCGCTCGCCCCAGGGTTCTTCGCGCAGGGGCATGGTGATGGGGGCGCCTGCCGCGCGCAGCCTGGCCTCCTCGGCGGCGAGGTCGGTGACCGTGAGCGCGAGGATCAGTCCGGCCGCCTCCCGGTCCCGCTGCTCGACGGGGAGGACTTCGGTGCCCTTGCGGAGCAGAACGATGTCGACGGCGGGGCCCTCGCGGGTCAGGGAGGCGAAGCCGTCCTGGGCCATGGCCACTTCGTAGCCGAGGTGGGTGCAGAGGAACTCACGGGAGGCGTCCACGTCGGCGACGGTCAGGGACAGGGTGGTGGCAGAGACGTTCACGGCGGCTCCTCGGGAGATGTGCGCGGCGGGCAGGTCGGTCGGAAGAATCGGCAGGTCCGTCAGGTCAGTTCGCCCCGTCCGCTGACGGCAGCGCCTTGGAGAAGGTGGTGATGGTGAGGCCGGAGTCGAAGGACCGCGTGGTGGCCGGGGCGAAGTTCGCCGGGACGAAGGGGCCGTCGAACAGGGGGATGCCGGACCCGATGACGACGGGGTGGCGCTTGATGACCAGTTCGTCGATCTCGTCGCACAGGGCGGCCGCCAGCTTGCCGCCCCCGCACAGCCAGATCCCCATGCCGTCCTGCTTCTTGAGCTCGCGGACCAGCGCGACCGGGTCGTCGACGACGGTCACCGCCGGATCGGGGCTGGTGAGGGTACGGGAGACGACGTACTGCTTCAGATGGGCGTACGGGCTGGTGAACCCGGCCTTCAGGCCCGGGTCGTAGGTTCCGCGCCCCATGATGACGGTGTCGAACCGCTCGGGGGCCCGGTCGGCGATGCCCAGCGGTCCGTGGAGGGGTGTGGGCAACGTTTCGGGGAAATCGGCCAGGATCGCGGCGGCTTCCTCGCCCTCGAAGGGGAAGAAGTCGTACTGGCCGTCGGGACCGGCGATGTAGCCGTCGAGGGTGGCGGCGATGTAGTAGGTCAGCTTGCGCAAGGGCAACTCGTTTCTTCGTGGAGGATCAGGCTGTGGGCAGGTCGAGCTGGAACTCGCGGGTGCGCCGGTAGGAGCGGAAGCCCAGCTCTCGGTTGACCGCGAGCATGTGGACGTTATCCTCGGCGTTGTCGGTCTCGATCTCGAGGACATGGGGGTACTCGGCGCGCAGCCGGTGCACCATGGCCGCCTTCAGCCACAGCCCCAGACCGTGGCCGCGGTGCGCGGGCACGACCGCGGTGTCGTACTGCTGCACCCGTGGCGGCGTGCCCTGCGGGAGCAGGATCTCGGTGTAGCCGGCCATCGTGCCGTCGTCGTGGACGGCGGCGATGGTCAGCAGGGTGTCCCCGCGGTCGGCGACCACCTTGGCCATGGCCCGCACGCGGTCGGCGTCCCAGTCCACGCTGCCGTAGTCCAGGTCTCCGACGGGCATGTCGTTCATCGCGTTCTTGGCCGCGGCGAAGGCGTCGGCGAGGTCGTCGGGCACCGTGCCGGTCCAGCCGGTCAGCCGGTAGCCGGGGTGCTCGGCCTTGCTGAGCCGGAGGATCCCGGCCTCGTCCACCTGGTCGAAGCGCAGGATCAGGTGGTCCAGGGCCAGGGCCTGCCGGAAGCCCCACCGCTCGGCGAAGGCTTCCCCCGGGCTGTCGGCCGAGGCTTCGGCGATCAGGCTGCGCCGGCTCTCGGTGCGGCAGGCCGCCACGGCCGCCGACAGCAGCAGCGAGCCGGCCCCCTGGCGCCGGTGCGCGGGATCGACGTGGAGTTCCAGTTCGGCCAGGTGATCCCGGCCCGGGGAGGCGAACAGCCGCAGCCCCGCGACCCCGACGGGGACGCCGTCCGCCCCGGCGGCCAGCCAGGTCAGCCGGTGGCTGTCCAAGGTGGGCTTGGTGAGCTGGGCGTGGATCTGCCCGGGACCGGGCGGCGGTACGTCCGGCAGGTCGTGGGCCATCGAGGCGGCGACGACCTGGTGCCAGGCGGCGGCTTCGGTGACCGAGATGCGGTGCAGTGGAGTGAGGTGGATGTGCTCGGACAAGGCGGCTCCTGCGTCGTGGTGATCGAACTGACCTGAAGGTATGGGGGGCTGATGGCCCGGCACATCGGTCGGCATGACGTAACGGGATGATCGCGAGCGCGAGAGCGTTAGGTAGGTTTACTCCATGCTGTACGGGCGGGGGACCGAGCAGGACCGGATACACCAGTTGCTCATCTGTGCCCGAGAGGGCACGAGCAGCGCGCTGGTGATCCACGGCGAGGCCGGAATCGGCAAGACGGCACTGCTGGGGTACGCGGCCGAAGCCGCCGGCCCCGGGCGTGTGGTGCGGACCGTGGGCATCGAGTCCGAGATGGAGCTGGCCTTCGGCGGCCTGCACCAGCTGCTGCGCCCCGTCACCGGTCACCTCGACCGGTTGCCCGGGCCGCAGGCCGCCGCCCTGAAGGCGGTGTTCGGGCTGTCCGGCGAAGCGGTGGGGGACCGGTTCACCCTGGGGACGGCGGTGCTGACGCTCCTGTCGGAGGCCGCGGGAGGCAGCCCTCTCCTGTGCGTGATCGACGACTCCCAGTGGCTGGACCGGGCATCCCTGGACGCCTTGACCTTCGCCGCCCGCCGGCTCCATGCCGAGGGCGTGGTGATGCTGTTCGGCGTACGTGACGGTGTGCCCGGCGGGCAGATCACCGGCCTGCCGAGCCTGAGGCTGCAGGGCATCGACTCCGCGGCCGTCGACGCCCTCCTCTCCGACCGCGTCGCCGACCTGTCGCCCTACGCACGGGACCGGATCGTCGAGCAGGCCCAGGGCAACCCGCTGGCGCTGCTGGAACTGCCCGCGGCCCTCACCGCCGAACAGCGCGCCGGCCAGCTGAACCCGGTCACCCTGCCCGCCGGGCTGTCCTCGCCCGCCAGCCGGATCCAGGAGGCCTTCCGGGAGCAGATCCGCCGGCTGCCCGATGCCACCCGGGCGATGCTGCTGGTGGCCGCCGCCGACGACTCGGGCGACCTCGACCTCGTCCTGCGGGCATCGAGCCGGTTCGGCGCCACCCTCGACGACCTGGAGCCGGCCGAACGCGCCACGCTCGTCCTGCTGACCCAGGACGCCCTGTCCTTCCGCCACCCCCTCATCAGGTCGGCCACCTACCAGGACGCCGCCCTGGCCCGGCGTCTCGCGGCCCACCGGGCGCTGGCCGACGAGTTGGACGGGGAGCTGAGCGGCGAGCAGCACGCCGACCGCCGGGCCTGGCACCTGGCCGCCGCCACGACCGGAACCGACGAGGACGTCGCCGACGCGATGGTGGGCGTCGCGCAAAGGGCCGGGGGCCGGCAGGGGACGGCCTCGGCCTCGGCCGCGTACGAACGCGCGGCGCAGCTCACCGCAGCTCCGGCCCGGCGCGCCCGGCTGCTGGCCGCCGCGGCCATCACCTCGGCCGAGGCCGGGCAGTTCCACCGCACCGCAGCCCTGTCCGACCACATCAACGCACTCGCCCTGGACCCGGCGGTGCTCGCCGACTTCGCCCGCGTCCGGGCCATCGTCGAGCTGGACCGGGGGACGCCGCACCGGGCCACCCGCATCCTCCTCGAATGCGTGGACCGGATCGGCGTCGCTTCCGCCGATCTGGGCCCGGTACTGACCGAGGCCGTTCACACGGCACACTCCTCGGGCGACCGCACGCTGCTGGACGAAGTCGCGGCCCGGATCCCCGCCTCGCCGGACCACGCGATGGCGCGGGCGATGGCGAACCCTCTCGCCCCCGCCGGCACCACCGGAAGCCCGATCGGGCGGGCGCCGGCCGAGGACGCCGGATTCGCCGAGAGGATCCTGGCCGGGACGTACGGACAGCTCTTCGCCGACCACCGCACCGCCCTCGACAACGCCGCGGCCTGCGTACGCGACTGCCGGGCCCAGGACGTGGTCGGCTGGCTGCACACCTCGCTGTACCTCCTCGCCGAGGCCCAGACGTCCCTCGGGCTGTACGAGGAGGCCCACGCCGCCGCCACGGAGGGCCTCGCCGTCGCCGAGCAGTTCGGCCGCAACCACCGGGCGACGTACCTGCGCACGACCCTGGCGACCCTGGCCGCCCTCCGGGGGGACCGGGAGCGCTGCACCAGCCTCGGCAACACCGCTCTGGAGTACGCCGACGCCCACGGCATCGAGCTGGCCGCAGCCCACGCCCACCGGGCCCTCGGCCTCCTCGACCTCGGCCTCGGCCACGCCGAGGGCGCGCTCGCACACCTTGAGGCGGCGAGGGCCCGATTGGGGCACCCCGCTCTGTCGGCCTTTCTCCTGCCCGATCTCGCAGAGGCCGCGATACGCGCCGGGCAGCGGGACCGCGCGGCGGAGCCGGCGATCTCGCTCGCGGAATGGGCGGCGGCCGCACAGCACCCGGCGGCGGTTGCCCTCTCCCTGCGCTGCCGGGCACTGACCGGCCCGGAGGACGAGACCGAGCAGCACTTCACCACCGCCCTGAACCTGCACGACGAGGGCTCGACCCAGCCGTTCGAACGGGCCCGCACCGAGCTGCTGTACGGGGAATGGCTCCGCCGCGAACGGCGCCGGACCGACGCCCGCCGCCACCTCCGCACCGCACTGGAGACGTTCGAGAAGCTCGACGCCCAGCCGTGGGCGTCCCGGGCCCGGACCGAACTCCAGGCCAGCGGTGAGACCATCGACCCCGACAGCCTCCCGAACGCGCTGCTCGGCCGGCTCAGCCCGCAGGAACGGGAAGTCGTGCGACTCGCCGCCACGGGCGCCACCAACCGCGAGATCGCCGCCCAGCTCTTCCTGAGCCCCCGCACGGTCGGACACCACCTCTACCGCGCCTTCCCCAAGCTCGGCATCACCTCCCGCACGGAGCTCCACCAGGTCCTCGGCCGAGATCACTGACCCGGCAGAGCTAGCGGTTCCCGTTCCACGGACGGAGCTTCTCCGGGTTGCGGACCGCCCAGATGCGACCGATGCGGCCGCCGGCGAGGCCGAACGCCGCCACGGTCACGGTGACGCCGGAGTGCTCGGCGACCAGGCCGGGCCGGCCGTTGACCGTCCGCTCCAGGAGCGTCAGCCCGGGGGCCTTGTCGGCGATGTGGATCAGGTACTGGGCGATGCGGGCGCTGCCCTCGACCGGGCGGAGGACGGTGCCGACCAGGCCGCCGCCGTCGGCGGTCATCGTGGCGTCGGGGTCGAGGAGGCCGACGAGGGCCTCGATGTCCCCGGCCTCCCACGCCTCCTTGAAATGCCGCACCAGACCGGCCTGCCCGGCCGTCGCAACCGCCGGAGCCTGCGCGGCGCGGACACGCCGACGGGCCGAGGACGCCAGCTGCCGGCAGGCCGCGGGCGTCCGGCCCACGATCTCGGCGACCTCGGCGAAGGGGTACCGGAAGACGTCGTGGAGGATGAACGCCACGCGTTCGGCCGGCGTCATCGACTCCAGTACGACGAGGAAGGCCATGTTCACCGACTCGTCCAGGGTGACCTGGTCGGCGGGGTCGGCCGGCCCGGCGCTGCCGCCGCCCGCCGGCCCGCCGAGCCACTCCGTACGGTCGGGCAGCGGCTCGGGTATCCATTCGCCGACGTAGCGTTCGCGCCGTACCCGCGCCGAGCCGAGCACGTCCAGGCAGATGCGGCCGGCGACCGTCGTCAGCCAGGCGCCGGGCGCCTCGATGGCCTCCTGCTGTTTCCGCGACAGCGCGTACCAGCGGGCGTAGGCCTCCTGCACGGCGTCCTCGGCCTCGGCCAGTGAACCGAGCAGCCGGTAGGCGAGATTGATCAGCTGGCGCCGCTCACCGACGATCGCGCCCAGACCCGGCCCGGACCGGTCGTGCCCTGGCTCGGACGGGGTGCTCATCGCGATCACCCGCCCTCCGCCTCACATTTCGGGGACCTACGTCGTCGGACCACCGAGACACTACCGATCCACCGCCGCGAGGCAGAAAAAAGGGGGGCCACGTCATGGCCGCACAGACGACGGCAGTACCGCGCCGACTCACATTCCTTCAATTCGCGATCGCCCTGCAGACCTTGTCGCTCCTCTTCCAGGCGGTCACCGCCGGAATGCTGCTCTCCTCGGCCCACGGCGCAGTGCTGCACGACGTCGGATCGCGCGTGATGTACGGCGCGTCCATGCTGTACGTCCTCGCCGCGATCCTGGCATGGCGGCCGGCCGGCGGCTCCCCCCGCCCCATCCTGTACGCATCCGGCTTCCTCGTGCTCGCTTCGGCACAGGTGGCCCTGGGCATCGCCCACCTCCCGTCGCTCCATGTCCCCCTGGGCGTCCTGATGTTCGCCCTGAGCCTGCTGGCCCTGGCCCGGCCACTGCTCACCCGCATATCGAAGCGCTCAAGCCGCTGAGCAGTTGTGGCCCGCACCCCGACAGGCGATGGTGCTGCTCAGCTCTGGTCGGACGCGAGCCCGGCGGCCGGCGCGGTGTCTTTCCGTGCAGGAGTGGGTCGATGGTTGGAACCGGGTACGCCGGGCCTGCCCTGCGAAGGTACGGAGCCGACTCGCGCCGCTCGGCCGGGTGCCGGCCGCCACATCCCTGTTCGCCGTGTTGCGCGTCGCCACAGGTGGGGCAGGAAGGCGTAGAAGCGGTCGGGAAGGAACACGGCGTCCGCAACGATCATCGCGCCGGAGAAGAGGGGCAGGCCCAAGAGCACTGCGATACCGATGTGCATGCCCAGCAGCACGGCCAGAACGGGATACTTGAGCCTGCCGAAGAGCACGAACGGGAAGGCCACCTGCAAGAGCACCGTCACGTAGCTGGCGATCGCGATCACCATCGGGTACTCGTCCACGAGGTGGGAGAGTGCGGGCCAGGGCTGGAAGAGTTCGAGGTTCAGCGCGTAGTGGAGGGCGGTGCCGCCGCCCCAGGTCGGGCCCTGGATCTTGTACAGGCCGGCCGATCCGTAGAGGAAGCAGACCTGTGCCGCGATGACGAAGATGCCGCAGTTGTGCACCACCGTGGTCAAGGTGATGCGGGCCTCGCGGAGTTGTTGTGCGTAGAAGCCCCTCCGCGGCTCCGGTGCATTGCCCGCACGAGCTGTCTTGAGCCGGGTTCTGCGTGCGTCCAGGGACCAGCGCCGGCCGCAGGCCGTGAGGACGAGGTAGAGGGCCATCAGCAGGATCAGGTTGTCGCCCCCATCCGTCATGAAGATCGATCTGGCATGGAACGAGGTCACCATGACGGCGAAGAGGACGGACATGGCGCGGGTCCGCCAGCCCAGCATGAACAGCGCGGACGTGACGAGGGCCATCACGTAGCAGAGTTCGAAGTAGGCGCGGCTGTCGGACAGGATCAGGATGCTGTTCCAGCCCGTCTGGTCGAAGAGCTGTTGTGCCAGCGCCGGTGTCCAGGGGGAGTTGGGGCCCCAGATCTCGTCACGGTGCGGGAACTCGCGCAGCAGGAAGATCAGGTAGAGCAGCCCGTAGCCGATGCGCAGAACCGACGCGGCGTACAGGGACATCGGCCGGTCGGTGAGAAGTGCCCACAGGGCACCGATGCGGTCGAGGAGCCACCGGTGGGCTGTGCCGGCGACCGAAGTCCCTTGGGCAACAGGTCGGTGCGGCGTGGCCGCCGTGGAAGGGAGCTGGGGGATCTGCTCATTTCCCATGGGGGGTCACCTTCCACCAGGGCAGGAGCCGGTCCTCGGTGGGTGCCGGCGGGCGGTTCCCGGCCGCTGTGCCGGGCGCAGCGACGGGCAGCGTGACGACCCGAAGCTGAACGAAGTCGAAGGTGCCACCGTCGTTGTGGGCGGCGACGCGGTCCGCGGCGATGTTGCGCAGATACTTCTGCAACATCACGGCCCGTTCCGAGCGTGCCGTGTCGCTTCCTCCGTGTGCCTCGACATAAGAGGTCCAGGCGCGGCGCAGAAGGTTCTGAGACGTATGGCTCGGAAATGCATTGTGCTCGACTGCGGAAAAGTCGACGGCAGCCAGGTCGAACCAGGGGCTCACCCGCATCGACCCGTTGGAGCCGGTGTGCGCGGTTCTCGCCAGGATTTTCCGGTTGAAGGAGTCGGGGTCCGGGGCGAAGAGTCGCCAATTCTGTTCGAAGAGCGGGTACACCCATCCGTTGACCTGTGAGCTGTACCTCTTCGATACAGGGTTGGAGGGGGCTACATGAAGGAACACGATGACGACATGCGCCAGAGTCGTCACCAGACAGAGGGCTACAGCGGTGTGCAGTCCTGCTTTCAGCGCACGAACGCCCATGGGCCGGTTAACCGGCCTGACCGGTTCGTCATGACGCTGCTGGGGGACCGGACCGGAATCGGACTGATGAAGTTCCTTCACGCCCGCTGATTCAATTCCGCTCGACACCGCCCACCCGGTCTTTCTCATGTCTGCTGTTCGCCTGAGGTCTCTGCGACCCTCACCGACGGCGCGCGGCGGATTCGACGAGGATTCCGCCGCGCGCCGTCATCCGATGAACGGGCTCCGTGCAGCCTGCTGCCTAGCCCTCGTGGCCTTCGTGGCCTTCGTGACCCTCGTGGCCCGCGGGCTTGTCGCCGTAGCCGTAGTGCTCGCCGGGCTTCCAGTCGTGACCGTGGTCGTGGCCCGGCTTACCGTGTCCCTCGGCGTGCCCATCGCCCGGCCTGCCGTGGTCCGGCCTGCCGTGGTCATCTCCCGGCCTGACGCCGTGGTCCGGGCGGCCGCCGTGGTCCGGCCCGCCGTGCTGACCAACGTTGCCGGTGACGATCCCGCCGGTCGTGTTCCCGCCGATCGTGTTGCCGCTGACCTTGTTCCCGGCCGTGTTGCCCGCGGTGTTTCCGGAGGTGTTGCCGGAGATGTTCCCCGAGGTGCCGCCGGTCACGAGGCCGACGCCCGTTCCGCCCAGGAGGCCACCACCGATCAGACCCACGGTCGTGCCGGTCGTCGATCCGGCGGTCGGCGTTCCGGGGGCTGCGCCGGAGGTCGCGCCAGTGGTCACGCCAGTCGTTGTTCCACCGGTAGCGCACCCACCCAGGAAGATCCTGTTGGTGTCGAGCGTCACGGAACCGTTACGGGCCAATGCCCGGCCCTCGATGTTCGTCCCCGTGGTGACGCTGATCGAGGTCAGAGCCATGATGGTGCCCACGAAGGTGGAGGTGGTGCCGAGGGTGGCCGAGCTACCGATCTGCCAGTACACGTTGCACGCCGAAGCGCCGTTCGTGAGGAGCACCCGGCTATTGGATGCCGTCGTCAGGGCTTCAGGGATCTGGAACACCCAGACGGCGTTGGGGTCTCCACCGGCGTCCAGGATCAGGTCGCCGGTGAGTCCGACACCGGCGACAGCGGTGTGGACGCCCGGAAGCAGCGTCTGGCCGGCGCCGATTCCCGCCGGAAGCGCGAAGTCCGTGGCCTGGCCCGCAGCGTTGTTGTACGCCTGGACCAGGTCCGACTTGGCCCGAAGTGCCACAGCGTCCGCAGCGTGCACGGCGCCGAGCACCAAGCCGGGCGGGAATCCGGAGATGGCTGGGTTCGGGTGCGTCCCGAGGTCTTGACCGATCACGGAGGGTCCGGTGTTGGTAACACCCTGACCTGCCAGAACGGAAAAACTGGCGGCTGTGGCCAGAGGCACGGGTGTCGCGATGGCCAGCGCCTGCGTCGGCAATCCGGCGACCATTACAGCGGCAACCGTTACGGCGACGGTCGAGGCCAGCCAGCCGGACAGAGTGCGGCGAGCCGCTTGGATTTTCAGCTTCATCAAGAGGCCATTTCCTGTTGGGGGCCGTGACATGCCGGGCTCTACCGATCGTCCGGGGAGCCCTGGTGCTGTCGCTGAATATTACGCAGGAAATTTCGCGGGCCAGCAATAAGCAAGGGTGGAGGGGGGATTAATACAAGCAGATTCGACGACGCAAAACGCGATGAAAATAGTCAAATTCATATTGTCGATTATCTGGCATTCCCCCGAATGGGCAGAGCTCGGTTAACTCACAAGAGGCAGCACCGCACACCTGCCCAATAAATCCAACCCCGGCGCACGCGGAGATGTGACGCCAGTCAGGTGATCTCGCGAACCCCGCGGAGACGGGCGTGGCGGCCAGTCGGATCCGACCTTTGGCGGTGGCTTCCCGGGCAGGACGGTCCTACGGTGGAGAGAAAGCGAGCAGACCTCTGGAGCGCGCCATGCTCGTCATCCTCGGACTCGTTCTTCTGATCGCCGCGCTGGTCGTCGGTGTGGCCGGCGTCGTTGCCAATGGCGGCAGCGCCCATGAGCTGACCGGCGGATTCTCCGTACTCGGCTACGAGGTCACCGGCTCCACCGGCATTCTCTTCCTCTACGGCATCGTCGTCGGGGCCGTGGCCCTGCTCGGACTGAGCCTTCTTCTGGCCGGCGCCCGCCGTACCTCTCGCCGCGGCCGCGACGCACGTTCCGAAGGCACCACGCGCCGAGAGACGGCCGCTGCCGACCGAGAGACGGCCGCTGCCGACCAGGGGCGGGAAGACGTCGTGGACCCGCGGGACACCGCCCACCCACAGGCGACGGGTGGGCGAGCGACCGACCCGGACGGAGAGCACCGGAGGGGGCTCAACCCGTTCAAGCACCGATCCGAACCCCAGTAGGCCGTGGCGACCAGGTCAAAGGCAACACCTAGGAGGCCGGAGCGGAGATCAAGACCCCGGAGGTGCCAGGCATGGCCATCAGGAAGGGTGCTGCCCAGGCCGGGCCCCAAGGGCGGCGTGTGTCCAACAGCCGCGCCCCCGGCGCGGTGCGGACCATCGGCGAGCAGCCGACCGGGGCCCAGGGCCCGGAGACGCGCCCAAGTGCGCCCTAGCGAGGGCCTCCCGACCGATGCCGTGGGCCGCTCGTCTCCGTTCGGGCGCTTGCGCAGTGCGATCCGCCGCTCGCGGGCCGGGCGCAGGTGGGGGTGGGGCAGCGATATCGGCCTGTGGCAGCGTTCACTGGGATTCGCGGCACTCGGGTTCCTGACACTGGTGCCGCTGCTGATCGTCGTGTCCGCGGCCGATCCGGCGAGCGGACGCGGATTCGCGCACTGGCTGGGAGACGGGCTCGGCGTCTCGACGGCCGCCAGAGGGGAGATCGGGCATTTGTTCGCCCTGCCGGGCCAGGCGTGGCGGACCACGACGGCGTTCGGCCTCGCCGTGCTCGCAGTGTTCGGTCTGTCGTTCGGGGCGGCGGTGCAGAGCGGCTACGAGAAGATCTGGGATCTGCCCCCGGCCCGCTGGTGGGCCAGGTGGCGGCACGTGCTGTGGCTCGCCGTCCTCATCGGGATCCTCTTCCTGTCCGCGATCACACCCCTGTGGCGGGATTCCTCGGCCCGCGGGGTGGTCACGGTGCTGAGCGGCACCCTGTTCTTCTGGTGGTCCCAGCGGCTACTGCTCGGCGGCCGGGTCGCCTGGGCCACCCTGCTGCCCGGGGCGGTCGCCACCATGCTCGGGCTGCTCGGCCTCAGGCTGTTCTCCCGGCTCGTGTTCTCACCGCTGATCGCATCCAGCGCCGTCACCTACGGCCCGTTCGGAACCGTCCTGGTCATCCAGTCCTGGCTGGTCGGCGTGGGCGTCGTCGTGTACGGCGGCGCCTTGGCCGGCCGACTGCTCCACGACGAGCTCCCCCGCCTGGTACGGGCACCGAAACGGCGAGGGTGAGGCTCGTGTCGCTCCCTGCCCTCTGTCATGCGTGACGGCGTCGAGATTCATGACAAACCTCACTGTGGTCGGTGAGAACCCGCCGAAAGACTGGGGCCGTGGACAGCAGGGACCCAGCGATCTCGCGGGTGCTGCCACACGTGTCGCCCTCTCGTGTGACGAGGCCCCGGTCCAGGGCCGACGGGGGGCGGGGCGCATGACGAATACCTGGAGAGCCGGATCGTGGAGAAGGGGCCGAACACCGCCTTCGAAGTGCTGCTGGTCCTCACGGCCTTCGGGGCGGTGGCCGCGATGGTGCGACAGCCGCACCTGGTGTCGTCGTCCTCGGTCGTCCTGCGCACCGGGTTCCTCGGCGAGGTGACCGTGCCCCGCGAGTCGGTCCGGTCCGCTTCGCGGACCATGCAGACGGTGCAGGGCCGCGGACTGCGTCGGGTTCCGGGCGAGCCCGATGCCGTCGCCTGCTCCAACGGGAGCATGGTCGGCGTCCGAATCCAGCTCGACCCGTCGGCCGCCGTCGACTTGGGCAAGGCGGGGGTGGTGTACGCGGCCGCGGTCTACGTGTCCGCGGACGATCCGGCCGCACTCCTGCGCGTCATCAACCACAGTCGACAGGTCTGATTCCGATCAGCGGGAATCACGCAGATCCAGCAGCATCACGTCATGGAGGTCCGCGCCCACACCCCAGGGCCGCGCCTCGCCGATCTTGCGGTATCCCCACGCCCGGTAGGCGGCCGACGCCGCCTTGCCCGCCGGGTGGACGTTCAACAGCACCCGCTCGGCTCCGATGCCGTCGAGCAGCGTCTCGTGCAAACGCCGCGCAACACCCTGCCCGCGCCACGGTCCGCGTACGGCGAGTTCCATGAGCCCGAAGGTGCGGTGCCCGTCCTCACGCCGCATATCGTCGGGCACGGGCTCGGTCAGTTCGTCCCACCACCCCGCGTCGGGCCTGAGCGGGTAGCCGTACGCCATGCCGATCGGCCCGCCGTCCTCGTCACGGGCCAGGGCGGCGCGAAAGCCGCGGTTGCGAGCCTGCACCGGGAAGCGGCGGAAGGCGGCGGCGACGTCGTCCTCGGTCTCGTTGTAAGGAGGCTCGGCGAACGCTTCGGCGTAGACCAGCTTGAACGCGTCCCCGACCTGCACTGCACCCGATCCGTCCATGCGCTCGATCGCGATGGCCCCTTGCTGCGTCATGCGTGCCCCCCTCGAACGGTCCCCTGCTCGGCGCTCGCCACGACAATACAGAAGCCCCAGGTCGCTGACCTGGGGTTTCGTCATGGGGCGGTCGCTGCGCGGCCCTGGAGGCACGCTATCGGAGGGGAGCGGTTACCGGGGTTGCGGTACGGCGCTGCTGTACCTCCGCGCACCGTGATTGCCCGGTGTTCCCCGAAAGGAGCGCAGGCCCGGGCGACGGGCCGCACCGGCCGCGCGTGCGATGCGGGTGCCTTGATGAAGTAGGGAAACTCTTACCGCGCTATGGCCCTGTGGCTGCGAGGGTGGCGCGGTTGGCGGCAATGCGCGTTGCCAGTTCGGTGAGTGAGCACTCAATGCGGGCAGCGGCGATCGGGTCGAAGTCCGCTACCTCGGGTGCTGTGGCCAGGTAGTTGGCGGGTTCGATCCCCCATGCCTCGATCAGGCTCCAGCCGGCCTGGACCTCGGCGGTCCGTCCGTCTGCGGAGGTTACGCGTAGCCATGCCGTGCACTGGTCCGAGAAGTCGTACGGGAGGTAAACGGTGCCGCCCGCATCCTTGAGCCCGAGGATCTGCGCGTGCCATTGCTCCAGCAGACGCGCGAGCCTCGGGCCCATGCCGCCCGGGGCCTCAGGCGATCCATCGATCGCGAGGTAGTACGAGTCGCATGTGTGCCGGTGGGAGCCGATGCGCAGTCGGAGGTCGTTGTGATCCCCTCGCGTGCGGACACGATCGAAGTGCAGAGCAACGTCCGCTGCCATGAGCGTCCTCTTTCAAAGAGCGTTTTGTCCCGGTAGGGGTGTTTGAGAAGTGGCCGGTCGGCTGTCACTTCGGCTGCGTCGAGCTGACATGAGGCAGCTCTGACAAGATGACGCAATGTTCGATTTTGGCATCGCGGGCTACCAGCCGGTGTGGTTGAACCGCCGCAGTGAGGTCGTGCGGGAGCATGCGCATCGCCTGCGTGGTCTTGCCGGCCGGACTCTGACGAGAGTCTGGTTGGTCTGGGACCGTCATGACGACGAGTGGTTCTGCGACTGCCCGGTCCTGTTCGACTTCGAGGGCGAGCAGGTTGAGATCAATCATCACAAATTCGACGATCTCTCCCTCACGTGGAACGTGATCGACCCCAGTGCCCCTGTCCGGTGGCCCGGCTTCGACCTGCAGTGGCGTACCGAGCCTCTTCCCGGACTTCAGGCTCTGCGGGGCCTGTCTCTCAAAGGGGTCGACCTGCTTGAGTGGACAGGCGGGGATCTGGCTCAGGGAAACGTCGATGTCAGCTTCGTCTTCGAGGCGAGTCGGGTGACCGTCTTCAATGCTCTCGACGAGAACGGGCTGAGCTTCGCCCCGCCTGATCAGCATCAGCGGTCCCACCCGCTCCACTGAGCCTCTGGACTTAGGTATACCGCCAGTTCGGGGTGGATTCTCGCGTGAGCCTGCGGCTTATGAGGTCGATCATCGCGACGCGAATCATGGCTTCGGAGCGGTGCGGATGGGTTTCGTAGTCGCGGGCGAGGCGGCGGTGGTTCATGAGCCAGCCGAAGGTCCGCTCGACGACCCAGCGCCGGGGGATGACCTTGAAGCCCTTTTGGCCGGGGTCGCGGCGGGCGATCTCGACGTCGATGCCGAGGGTGGCACCGTGGTCGATGGCCTTGGTCCGATAGTCGGTGTCGGCCCAGGCTTTCGTCACGCGCGGATGGGCCTTGGCGATGTTCGAGAGCAGGTGGATGCCGCCGACGTTGTCGGACACACTGGCCGCGGTGACCCAGACGGCCAGCAGGAGACCCAGGGTGTCGACACCGATGTGGCGCTTGCGGCCCGCGATCTTCTTTCCTGCGTCGATGCCCTGGCCTGCGGCCGGGACATTGGCGGAGGTCTTGACGCTCTGCGCGTCCAGCACACATGCACTCGGTTCGACATTCCGGCCTTCCGCCTCCCGAACCAGCCGGCGGAGCAGTCCGTTGAGCTGGTCGAACACTCCGTCCTTTTGCCAGGCCGCGAAGTACCCGTACACGGTTTCCCACGGCGCGAAGTCGTGTGGGAGATACCGCCACGGGATCCCCGTGCGGTCGACGTAGAGGACCGCGTCCATGATCCGGCGCAGGTCATGTTCGGGCGGCCGCCCGATGTCCAGGCCCTTCCCTCTCCGCTCGGCCCTCCAGGCCGACAGAATGGGCTCGAGCAGTTTCCATCGGGCATCGGACAGGTCACTCGGATACGGCCGGCGTCGAGGCATGTTTCCGTAGTACCGGCGACCGCCACCCCGCCACAGGGCGCAAATAGGGGTGAGTAGGGGCGCCTTGGGATCAGACAGGAGCGAAAGGACCGAAACGGGCCGGCTTGTGTCGTCACCCGTCTCTCACATCACGCACGACGACAACAACCTCAGTGGCCTCAATCCAATCAGCCACCCATACGGCAGCCAAACACCCCCCGCTGGGACAAAACGCTCTTTCAGTGCGCGTTTGTGATGAGGTGCTGGCCGCCCCGGGTCGTGTCCTCGTGGACCCCGGTGAGTTCGTCCACCTCTACGTGGATGCCCGCCTTCTCCAGGACCTCGCGCCGGACGCCGGCCGGATCGCCCCGACGAAGACGCGATGAGGCAGATCGGTGCGACCGCGCATGCCTTGGCCTACATCGTCATCGCAGGCGGGGCTTCGTCACCGGGCAGCTGCTGCACTCCTTCGACGACCGAGGCTCGCCGATCCCGACGGGCATGCTCGGTTCAGGCCGCGGGCGGCGGTGCGGATGATTCGGCGGCGCGGCGGTATTCGGCGTTGATGCGCTGCGCTTCCTCGAGCTGGTCTTCGAGGATGATGATGCGGCAGGCGGCCTCGATGGGGGTGCCCTGGTCGACGAGTTCCCGGGCGCGGGCGGCGATGCGCAGCTGGTAGCGGGAGTAGCGGCGGTGGCCGCCCTCGGAGCGGAGCGGGGTGATCAGGCGGGCCTCTCCGAGAGCGCGGAGGAAGCCCTGGGTGGTGCCGAGCATGTCTGCCGCCCGGCCCATGGTGTAGGCGGGGTAATCGTCGTCGTCGAGACGGCCGAACGAGTCGTCTGCTGTCATTGAACCTCTCTCATGGAACGCGTGGAGGGGCCCTGGTGCCGTACGGCACCAGGGCCCCGAAGGAACTACTACACCATCTGTCGGCCCTGATACTGCGCCGACCCTGTGTTTCCGCCGACCCGACCGAGATGCTGCCGGGAGTGCGGGGATCGCGGTTGCTTGACCGGAGACCACCTCACTATCGATGTCCTGCGGTACCCGGGCTCAAGGCTTCCGCCCGGGCGATCCTGATGGTGCTCGGCTCCTCCGTTCTTCCCTCGATGATCAACTGCTTACTGCTGGTACTGCTCTACTGCGTACTGCTGGTGGCCTGACCCAGCGCCACTCTTCGGCAGCCAGCCCCGTCGCCCGTCCTGCGTCTGCTCTGGCTTAGAACCCCACTGCCGAACTTCCCGGCGCGCGCGCCCGCAGCCGACGCCTTCACCGAGGTGCTGCTCACTACTTCACTGCTGGGTACTGCGACCTGCACTTACTGGTACTGCCACTGCGGTACTGCTCACGGCGGCCCCTGATCACTGCGGGCCACCCGGTCCGGTCGTCAGTCCCGTCGCCGTCCTGCAACAACCCTGGCTTCGGAACTCCACCACCGCACCGTCACACGAACTGCAACTGCGGGTACTGCTGCCCGGCAGTTCGTCTCTGCCAGGCCCTGCTGTCTCTCTGGGCTACGAAAGAAACCATAACCACGCCACCGCCCAATGTCTACTCCAGCCGTCATAGATTTTCGCGCTCGCTGAGGAGAGCTAGACCTTCACGGTCGGCCCAGGATGTGTAGAGCAGCCTGCACGGCAGGTCAGGGGCTCGGGAGATTCGCCGCCGAGCGAGAAGACGGGAGGACCTGGTTCATGAGATCCCCGAGTACGCGGGAGGGCCCGACCGGCACGCGCCGGTCGGGCCCTCCTCGCTGTTCGGGAGTCGGCTCGCGCCGGTCCTGTTCGTCAGACGGTCACCGGGATGCCGAGCATCGCGGAAGCCTGCTGGAGCGGGCTGACGACGCGCGTGGGCATGGCGGCCTGGGGGAGGCCGCGGCAGGTGAACCCGAGCTGGGTCATGGCCCGGCGGACTTCACCGGCGCTGAAGTCGCGGCGGTCCTGGCGGGTGATGACCTGACCGACCTGCTTGACGGGGTAGGTACGGCGGCCGATGATCACGGACTCGCCGGTGACCTGCTCGGGCTTGACGCCCTTCATCGACTCCAGGACACCACTCTTGGTCAGGTCGAACGGGAAACGGGCGATGACACAGCGCATGTTGCCTCACAGAGGGAAGAAGGGGGAAGGTCGTGGCGCGGTGACGGTTCAGCGGGCAAGGGCGAGGACGCCCAGAGCGCTGCCTTGTTCGTCGACGACGGGCAGGGCATCGAGCCTGCGGTAGCGCATCGCGTGTTCGGGTTCGGGTTCGGCCATCGTGGTGAGGGGCGAGGTGAACGGTTGGCGGTCGCCGAGAACATCGCGAAGACGGACATGGTCGGTGTACGCCGCGCCGTCGCGGACGGCGGTGAGCTGGGCCTGGGTGACCAGCCCGGTGCACAGGCCGTCCTCGTCGCAGACGAGCAGATGACCCGCGCGGGCGCTGGCCATGACGGCCAGGGCCACCTCGACCGTCATGTCGTCACAGACCTGTGGACCGGCCGCCTCCATCGCGTCGTCCACCGTCCGGTGCACAGGGTTGGCGTTCGTCGAGCGGGGCTGCATCTGGACCAGCGTCAAAACGTGCCTCCTGCAGAGATGGGTCAGTTTCCTGATCACGTGGTGCTCAGGCCGCCGCATCGAAGGCGGACTGCCGCACGCGCACGCGCCGGTCCGTCGAAGCGGGCCGACGCCTGCCACGGGAGGCCGCGCTGCGCTTGGCGCGTTCGACGACCGGCGCGGTGATGACGACGGGGATGCCGGAGGGTGCCTGGGCGCCGGTGATGCGGTTCAGGACCTCTTCGCCCGAGCGGACCTGGTTGGTCTGCGGGGTGATGCCCGCGGCCGCCATCAGGCGGGTCATGTCGCGGCGCTGGTTCGGGGTGACGAGGGTGACGACGCTGCCGGACTCGCCGGCGCGGGCGGTGCGGCCGCCCCGGTGGAGGTAGTCCTTGGGGTCGGTGGGCGGGTCGACGTTCACGACGAGGTCGAGATTGTCGACGTGGATGCCGCGCGCCGCCACGTTGGTCGCGACCAGCACGGTCACGTGGCCGGTCTTGAACTGTGCGAGGGTCCGGGTGCGCTGCGGCTGTGACTTCCCGCCGTGCAGGGCGGCGGCTCGGACACCGCTGTTCAGCAGGTCCTGGGTCAGCCGGTCGACGGCGTGCTTGGTGTCGAGGAACATCATCACCCGGCCCTCGCGCGCCGCGATCTCCGTCGTCGTCCGGTGCTTGTCGGCGCCGTGGACGTACAACACGTGGTGCTCCATCGTCGTCACCGCACCAGCCGAGGGGTCCACCGAGTGCACGACCGGGTCGGTCAGGTAGCGACGAACCAGCAGGTCGACATTGCGGTCCAGGGTGGCCGAGAACAGCATCCGCTGCCCCTCGGGACGCACCTGGTCCAGGAGGGCGGTGACCTGCGGCATGAAGCCCATGTCGGCCATCTGGTCGGCCTCGTCGAGGACGGTGATCGCGACCTGGTTCAGCCGGCAGTCGCCCCGGTCGATGAGGTCCTTCAACCGGCCGGGCGTGGCCACGACGACCTCCGCGCCTGCGCGCAGCGCTCCGGCCTGCTTGCCGATCGACATGCCGCCGACGACCGTGGTCAGGCGCAGCTTCACGGCGCGCGCGTACGGGGTGAGGGCGTCGGTCACCTGCTGAGCCAGCTCGCGGGTGGGGACGAGGACCAGCGCCAGCGGCTGGCGGGGCTCGGCGCGCAGTCCGGCGGTGCGGGCCAGCAGCGCGAGGCCGAAGGCCAGGGTCTTGCCGGAGCCGGTGCGCCCGCGGCCGAGCACGTCACGGCCTGCGAGGGTGTTGGGCAGGGTGGCTCCCTGGATCGGGAACGGCACGCTCAGGCCCTGCGCGCCGAGGGCGGCCAGCAGCTCGGCCGGCATGTCGAGGTCGGCGAAGGCCTCGACGGCGGGCAGCGCGGGAGTGATCGTCTTCGGCAGGGCGAACTCACCTTGGACCGCGGCGGGCCGGCGGCCGTAGCCGCCCGAGCGGCTCGGGCCTCCGGAACGGCTCTGGGCCGACGAGCCGAAGCGCCTGCCCCGCTCCGAACCGGTGGCCGTGCCGAAAGCGGGGCCGCCGGTGCGGCTGCGGGTGCGAGAGGAACGGTCGTTCGTACGTGTGCGGTTCATTCAGAACCTTCCTTGATGCGGCACATATCAAGGAATTCCCGCAGCAGAAACGCAGCGCAGGGAATCACAAGAACGGGCCGAATGGAACGCGAAAGCGACTCTGGCATACAGAGATTCTGTACGGGCGCATGCGCTGAGATGGGGTGCGTCATGTGGACGCGAAACCAAGAAAAATCGAGGGGAGATGAAGCGCCGAGCAGGCTGTACCTTGCATACGTGTCCCGCAGGTGACACCACTGCGGGAAATGCGTGCAGCTGGGGCCCGCACCCCGACGGATGCGGGCCCCAGCTACGAAATGCGCGTCAGCGTCAGGCGGGAACGATGTTCTCGGCCGTCGGACCCTTCTGGCCCTGCGCGATGTCGAAGGTGACCTTCTGGCCTTCCAGCAGCTCGCGGAAACCCTGGGCGGCGATGTTCGAGAAGTGGGCGAAGACGTCGTCGCCGCCACCGTCCTGCTCGATGAAGCCGAAACCCTTTGCCGCGTTGAACCACTTCACGGTGCCAGATGCCATGTCATATCTCCTTTGGGGCAGTACACCGGCATCCGCACTGTACGGACACCGTGTCGCCGCAATGATGCCCCGCCGGAAAATGGCCCGGAAATATGAAGCACTCGAATGCGGCGCGGAGGCCGACTGGGGCGCTGGAAGTTTTTGGGTACCAAAACTGCAACCGAGATCGACAGTAGCACGCTGCAGCGGTTTGTGTGCGTTAAATATCTCCATCGTGTGCGGTGCGGAAAAACTCTCCCTGCGGGGTCCATTAAACTCTCTGACCGCGGGGATAGATATTGATTCCCCCCGAGTGCAGCGTTTCGTGAGCAAGGGCGTCCGCCAGCTGCGACGTGCAGTCCAGGGGGCGTGAGCCTGCGGCGTGAAGCCCGTCCTGCTGAGAGGCGTGGCACTCTCGTCGTGAGCACCGTTGGCGGGGAAGGTGGCGTAGGTGATGGCTGAGCTGAAGTTCGAAACCGTCGTGTGCCCGCACTGCGCGGCCTGCCCGGCCACTGGGCAGGCCCGTACCATCGCCGCAGACCGGCGCCGGGTGACGGTGACGTGGCACCTCCCTTCCTGTCCGCATTACGCCGCCGATCGCGTGTTGGCGGGGAAAGAGGACTAGGTACTCCCGTCGAGGGCCTGAGCTACCCCCCGGCCAACCGCCCCTTTTTGAATGCGAGTTGGGGCACGCGGAGGGCGCGACGAGGGCCGAGAGGTCTAGACAACGACGAAGGCCCAGGTCTGTGACCTGGGCCTTCGTTCAAGAGCGGATGACGGGAATCGAACCCGCGCTATAAGCTTGGGAATCTACTGCGCGGAGTCCACCCGAACCGTCCCTGACCTGCGTAAACAACTGCCGCCGGGCCTCTCTGGCGAGCCCTTCCGGGCCCGCATGTGACCGGTGTCGACCGTCCCTAAGGGCACGGCTGGGGCACGCCCTTCACGGGGACGCACCAAGACAAGACCGAATCGGTCCGACTGCCCGCGCGCCGGAGCTCTCGACAACTGGATGGCCCCTCAGATTGCTTCCGCAACAACGTACCCGCCCTGACCTGCGGCAGAGTCTTCAGCGAGGCGCTGTCGGCTGATTGCGCTGCCTGGCTCGTCAATCACCGGTCAGCTCCGCCCCGCGGTCAGGGTTGCGAACTGAATTTGGCCGTAGCCGGATGAGGGGTAAGTGCCTCGATGGGCGTCTAGCGGGGGCCCGTCGAATCGACAGACTCGTCCGCAGAGTGCCCTGCGTCCTCCTCCGTGTCTCTCACAGCGCGGCCGAGCCGCGTCTCGCGGCGCGGCTCGGTCTCGGTAGTTGGGGCGATGGGTGGCCGGCCGGTGCGCCAGGCCGTGTACAGGCTCGCCAAGGCGATGGTGACAGCGGCGAGGGATTCTGGCGACAGCCCCAGGGCCACCAGCGTGATCCCCGTCGCGAGCACCATGACGAAGGCGATGAGGTCCAGGACGCGGGAGCGCTGAAGCAAGGAGGGACGGCGCATTGGTACGGAATCCTCTCGGGTCGGACTGTGGTGTTCAGCCTTACCTGCTGCGCCGCCGCGCGCTACGATGTCTCAGTTCTATCTGAGAAAACTTGCCAACTATCGAGAGTAAGTAGGTCGGCATGGCGTCCCAATCGCGAGGCGGCCGACCGGCTGGTCCTCCCTCCACGGGCTCAGAAGCCGTGGACGCGCTGGTGCGGCTCCTGCTGGACATACGTAAGCATGCGGGGCTCTCAGTTGAAGACCTCCACGAACTGCTCCGATCTGGTGGGCAGCTGGGTGACCAGCTGCCCGCCAGATCGACGCTTTATCGCAAGCTGAGCGGTGCCGGGCTAATGAACGAGCGCCGCCTGGTCGAGGCAGTGATCGGGGCCTGCGTTCCGGATGAACAACGTGCTGTCGCTCTGCGGGAACGGGCCGTCGGCCTGTTGCACCAAGCCTGGTCGAAGGATGCCGAGCCGGTTCCGCCTCGGCTTGAAGCGCCCGCGACTAACGACGACGCGATGGCCGAACTAATCAAAGTTCAGAGCGCGTTGATCACCGTCCAGATCCAACTTGCAGCCGCGCTTCAGGCCGCTGCAGAGGCCGAAAAGGAGGCGGCTCGATCACGCGCGTTGGTGTCCATGCTGTTGGCGCTCGGAGCTGTAAAGGCCAATGCGATAGGGGAAGCTCCTACCTCCGGTGCTACTCCCGAGCTGCAGTCTCGCCTCGCCGATGCCGTGGCCGAGCGGGAGGAGGCACAGCAAGCGCTGCGCGCGACACAACGTCGGCTGGCTGAGGCTGAGGGGCTTCCTGCTGCTCGCACCATGGGCCCGGCGGGTTCAGACCATCCCGGTCGTCGGGAGTGGCCGACGATCCGCAGGGACTCTGCTAACTGGTCGGCTGCCGTTGCCGGCCGCGGCCAGGGGGCGGATCCGGCTGAGCTGGATACAAGCGCCTCACCCATCAGGCCTTACACGGAGCAGGGAGGGGTGTCTCTCTCGGAACGGCAGTTCCACACACCGGAGCATGACGCTGGACTGGCAGACGTCCTCGCGGAGATGCTGCGCCTCGACCCGGACGGCAGCCGTATCGGGGCCGTGATCGACGGGGCGGGACGGCACCTGCTCGATCCTGTGCACACTGGCCGCTATCTCTGGTCCCAGCTCACGAAGGTCGAGAAGACCGGCTTGGCTACCTCCGTGGGCCATCGCATTCAGCGCGAATTGGGCCTCGCCGATGGGCTGCAACTGGACTTCAGAGTGGCCGGGCATGAGGTCGACATGAGGTTCACGAGGGGGGACAACTGGATGTTTCCGCCCGAACTTCAGGGTGGTCTATGCCTGCTCGTACGGGCCGACGATGCAAGCGGTCAATGGAGCCTAGGTCTGCTGCGGGTGAGGCCCGAACTAATGCGAACTGGTTCCAATCGGGATGGCAAACGCGGGCTGAGCGCGCAGGGACGGAGCGCGATCCATTGGATCCACCGCGACATTCCCCTGCCCGAGCATGCCCTGCGGCGGCTGCCTGCTGATGTGGTGGACGCGATCTTCGCCCAGCCATCGGGGCAGGCTCGCACTGACGAGCTATTCCTGCAGGCTCAACTGACTGCAATTACGACAGCTGACCTGTCCGCTGTCACCATGCAGCTCGACGGCGTAAAGCGGGCACGGGATGCGCGGCGTAGGCTTGCCAGCCGGGGTGTGCTCGTGCTGAATGGCACGCGTTCTCAAGATCGCGAGTGGGCCTCGGCCCTCGGCTTGCCATCTCTTGCATCAGGCACCTGGATGAGTATCCGGCTCGCTCCGGCACCCCAGCACGACGACAGCCCCACAGTCACGCTTGACGGCACCCCTTGGCGCGTGGCCCGCCCGGGCGACGCCGAGACCCCGCTGCCGCCGGCTGCCCACAGCTGATGTGCGGCCCGTGGACGCCTCGCAGCAGGTCGGCGTACAGAGCCACACCGTTGTTCTCGTGCTGGGTGCGGTCACGAGGCGGAGAACGTTGCTGCGGCGTACGACGTAGCTTGCTCCCGGCGTGCCGAAAATACCTACACGGGACTGATCTTGACTGTTGTCGGGCATCGAAGGGCCATAGACGAAACGATGCTGGCCTGAGGAAGGCACCTGGCAGAGAAGGAGCTCAGCGGTGCGCTTCCCCGACGGTGGGTGCATTCGCACGGGGTGGCGTCGTGTGCGGCACGAAGGACCAGTCGTTGACCTGGGCCTTCGTTCAAGAGCGAATGACGGGAATCGAACCCGCGCTACAAGCTTGGGAAACGCTCGGCTCTGGGCATGCCTAGGGCTTCTGAGCTGTGAGAACCCTCATGCGGCTGCCCTGTGTCGACAGCCCCCGACGTGCCCTTGTTCATTGCGGTTTACCGCCACTACTGGCACCTTGTGGCACACCGGGTGTCGACTGCAAGGAGCTTCCGCGTATCCGCCTGCGGCCCATGCTGTGGAGATCGGCGTTTAAGCGGTTGCCGCCCGAGAAGGCGGTCTGCGATCCTGCAAGGCTCTGTTCGGCTACTCGGTAGGGGCGTAGATGGTTGACTGGCACCTTGGCTACGTGACCAGGGATTCTGGAAACAAGATGGTGGCCTGGGATCTGGGTGGAGAAGCGGTTTCCATCGACCTTGTCGAATCTCACCAAGCCCACCTTGCTGTGCTGGTGGAGGCTCTAGAAAAGTCTCCCTATGCTCAGCTGGTATCGCAATATGCAAAGTTCTCTGAAGGCCTTGATGGGGTGCATCGTGGTGCACTTTCTTCCTTTTCTTCCAAGGAAGAGGTGGATCGCCTGCCCGCCCTCCTCGATTCCTTCCTTTCGGCCTTTCGGGCGTTTGTCGACCATACGTGCAAATGGCTTTCGGGTCGATATGGCAATGTCGTCTTGAGTGAATTTAATGCCAAGCTGTCCCGCGAGTACGACTCCGAATTTGCCTATCGCTTCATGTATAAGCTTCGAAATTACAGTCAGCACTGCGGGTTGCCGCCTATATCGGGTCGTGTTCGACGGTGGATCGATCCGGGTGGCGTAAAGCGGCAAGAGGTTTCTGTAACTTTCGACGCGAGGGAGCTCCTGAGTAAGTACGACAGCTGGGGTCAGCCGGTGAAGGCTGAGCTCCAGAGGATTGGAGGACAGTTCTCGGTGGCGGAGATTGCCGCTCGGCTGATGTCATCCTGTTCTATCGTTCACGCTGAGCTACTTTGTGTCATAGCTCCCCATTTGCAGGAGTCAGCGGACTTCCTGATCGAATGCGATCGAAGCCCGGAAGGGTCGGAATTTGTTCCGGCCCTGTTCGGAATCAGCCCCGATGAATGGCGTGACCCGCAAGCGTCAAGAGATATTCAGTTCCGATTCATTCGGCCCGAACTGGCTCACCTTCTGACGCTCTCTTTGCGGGAGGCGGAGCGGGTATTGTCCTTTTCTCGCGATTCTGGTGATCCGACCTGAAAGGCCACCTGGAGATGCGCTCTTTGCTTGACGTGCTGTGACGTCTTCGGTCTCTCAAGCCAGGGCCCTGGTGTACGCCGCGGCGCGGAATGCGTTGCGGATTGCCGTGAGGGGCTCGCGGTCGCGGTTGTAGCGGAGCTTGTTGGTGAGGAGGGCTGCCCAGTGGCCCTGGCTGGGGCTGATCCACATGCCGGTGCCGGTGAAGCCGTAGTGGACCCAAATGTCCTCGGCGGGGTCGGTGCCGGGGGCGGGGTGCCAGAAGAGGCCGCGGGCGGGGGTGAGGTAGCCGGTGTGGAGGCGGAGGGAGTCCTTGATCCAGGTGGGGCCGAAGGCGGCCTGGGTGGGGGCGAGCATGTGGCGGAGGAAGAGGGCGAGGTCGTCGAGGACGGAGAAGGTGCCGGCGATGCCGCAGACGCCTCCGAGGAGGCGTGCAGAGAAGTCGTGGGCGGTGCCCTTGAGGTGGGTCCCGGTGGTCTCGTCCCACTCCGTGGGGGCACAGCGGTCGGCCTCGGTGCTGGGGAGGGGGCCGAAGTATGTGCGGGTCATGTCCAGGGGGCGCCAGATCCGGTCGGTGGCGAGCTGGTCCAGGGGCTGGCCCGCGAGGTGCTCGGCGAGGTAGCCGAGGATGAGGGCGGCTCGGTCGGTGTACTCGACGGCTTCGCCGGGCGGGCGGTGGAGGGCCTCGTGGAGGACCCCGTCGCGGATGTCCTGGGGGTCGGTGCCGTAGAGGTTCTTGAGGTTGGCACGCAGGGGCAGCCCGGCGGTGTGGGTGAGCAGGTGATGGGTCGTGGCCTCGGCCAGGGGGTGACCCGCGACTTCGTCCCAGAAGGCGCCCAGGGGAGCGTGCAGCTGGAGTTTCCCCTCTTCCACGAGGGTGCCGATCGTTGACCAGACGGCAAGGATCTTGGTGAGGCTGGCCACGTCGAAGACGGTGTCCAGCCGCATCGGCTGGTCCGGCTTAGTGGGGTCGAGGAGGCCGACGGCTCCGCTGGCCTGGATGCCGTCGGTGTCCCCGACTGCCCACACCGCGCCGGGGTAGACCTCATCGCGCACTCCGGTCCGCAGGAGGTCTTCGATCTGGTCGCTGGTGTGGCTCATGGTCTCCCGATCGTCGTGGGCCGCGGGTGGTCCACCGGCCAGGTTAGTGACGCGATCGGGGCAGTGCCTGCTGCGCCACAGGCGGGGTCAGGCGAGCCGTCGGCCGAGGTCGGAGATGGCTGCGACGGTGGTGCTGAGGGGGAAGCGGGCGGCGTTGGTGCGGCCGGATGCCCGGAGCATCTCCAGCAGGCCGGGGGTCGTGCGCAGGCGGTGGAGATCGTGGGCTGCGGTGGTGGCGTTGGTGAAGTCGGTTGCCAGGCCGCTGCCGGAGAGGGCTTCGCTGAGTCCGGGGACGGGTTGGTAGAGGACAGGGAGTCCGCAGGCCTGGGCTTCGAGCGCGACGAGCCCCATGGCCTCCAGGGTGGTGGAGGGCACGGCAAGGACGTCGTGGTCGGCGAAGACCTTCCAGAGCTGTTGCCGGCGGAACCAGCCGAGGTACCGGACGTGGACGCCATGCTGGCGGATGACCGGCGTGAGGTCGTGGAACTGGGCGCGCGGGGCGGCGATGCTCAGCTCGACCGAGGGTGTGGCCGAGATGGCTTGCAGGAGGGGTTCGAGCCCCTTCTCGGAGCTGAGGCGCCCGGCGAAGAGCACTCGCAGATGGCTGGCGGGGCGCCGCGCGGGGCGGGGTGGTGGGCTGGTCAGGAGGTGGTCGGGGATGCCCCAAGGGATTTTCTCGATCTTGCGCCTGTCCGTCTTGGGAGTGAGCTTGAGCAGGCGGTCGGCCATTGCACCGGTGGGGACGACGATCGCGTCGGCCTCGGAGGCGGCCTCGCGCAGGACGCGTAGCTGGGTGCTGTGGTTCTCGGCGTACAGCAGGTCGGTTCCGTGGACGAATGCGATCCGCGGGTGGGCGGGCAGCGCCCGCAGGAGAGCGGGGGTGGCGCCGAAGGCGAGGTGGTGCAGGTGCAGGATGCCGATCTGATGCGGGTCGATGGCGGTCGTCATGGCGTGGCGCAGGTTCGTGATGTAGCGGCTGAAGGCGGGGCCGCTGATGGACTTGCCCGGAGCGTGGAGGAGCTCGAGGCCGGCGGGCGTGCGGGGTCGGGGACCGTCGGGAGCGAGCATGAAGGCACGGGCGGGGATGGCGGGTTGTGCGCCGGTGTAGAGGTCGAGGAAGAGTTCGACGCTGCCGCCGGGGCTGGGGTACGGCAGGTCGAGGGCGGTGGCGACGAGGGCGTTCATCGACGGCCTCCGGGGTTCTCCTCGTAGAGGCGCGACGTCTCGATGCCTTCGCTGGATCGGTACTTGAGACCGTGTTGCTGGTAGCTGGCCGGGGAGCCGTGGGTGCGGAGGAAAACGAGCTTGCCGAAGGTCATGCCGGGCCGGACGCGTACGGGCCGGGTGGCTCGGATTTCCAGGGTCCAGCGGATCGCGTGGCCCTGGTGCCCGAGCGGCGCCGATACGTGGACCCAGATGCCGAGGGATCCCGTGGTCCGGTCGCCGTTGAGGAGCTGGGCATAGGTCTCGGAGCCTGTGCGCTCCAGGGTGTGGCCGAGGTAGAGGTGGCCAGGCTCCAGTACGTATCCGTCGTCGGGGAGGGCGAGTTCGCGGAAGGCGGTGGGAGCGGCGGCGTCGAGGTCTCCCTCGCAGACGCGGAGGGTGCTTCCCAGCCGCCAGTCGTACGCGTTGGGGGAGAGGCGCCTCGGGTCGTACGGGTCGATGGCGAGGTGGCCCGCTGCGTGGGCGGCGGCGATGGCCGGTCCGGTCAGGATCACGACGCCGCCTCCGACGCGTCGAGGTCGCGCCAGTAGGCGGAGGACTGGGGACCGGAGGCCGCCTGGTACTTGCCCGCGTACAGGTCCACCGCGCCTTCGGAGACGAAGAACATGATCTGCCCGATCTTCATCCCGGCGTAGACACGGACGGGGCGGGTCGGGGTGAGCATCAGCGTCCACTGCCCGTGGAAACCGATGTCCCCGATCGGTGCGGTGATCTCGACGAAGAGGCCGAGGCGGCCCACGGAGGAACGGCCGAACAGCAGCGGGACGAAGCAGTCGGAGCCCACCTCCTCCTGGGTGTGCCCCAGGTACAGCTCGCCGGGCTGCAGCGTGTACCCGTCGTCACCGATCTGGATGCGGCGCGTGGGGTTGGGGCGATGGGAGTCCAGGACCTCCTCCGCGTAGGTGAGAAGGACCGGTCCGAGGCGGACGTTGTAGCTGTTCGGGTTGACCTGGGAGGGCAGGAACGGATCGATGCGCAACCGCCCGTCCTGTGACGCGGAGGTGATCTCGGGGCCCGTCAGGATCATTGGTCGTCTCCGTCTGTCAGCGTGCTCCGAATCGCCGAGCCGAGACCGAGGCCGGCGGGGTGGGTGCGGCCGTCGAGGCAGCTGTCGGCCAGGTAGTCGGTGGTCAGCACGCTCGTCAGCCCGGACGGAAGGGGGTTGGGCGAGGTGACGAGTGGGCCGACCCGTTCGGCGAGGTGGGCGACGAGGGCCTCGGGATCGTGGCGGTGGGCCTGCGCGACGCGGGCCTCGACCAGGGTGTTCGCGAACGGCTCGATGGCCAGCAGGTCGCCCGTGGTCAGGATCTCGCCCAGCAGCGTCGTGCGAACGGTGGTCTCGTTCAGGATGACCGCCTCCCTACCCAGTCCGCTGTGGAGCCGGTCGGCGACGTCTTGAAGGAGGGCCCGGCGGTCGAGCTGGTGGTTCCGGTATGGATTCGCGATCCGTCCGAGGGGTTCTGCCAGCTGGGCTTCGACCGTGGCCATTCGGTCCCGCAAGGAGGCCAGCTCGAGCGGCAGGTCCGGTGCTACGGCCTCGACGGAGTCCGGGAACAGAGCGGTACGTCCGACCCAGCCGACGGGACTGGGCTCCGCGATGGCGTAGCCGACGGCGAGCTCACGGCCCTTGAGGACGACGGTGTTGCCGACGCGGGCAGGGCCCGTGTGCCGGCTGTGGCAGTGGCCCGCGAAGATCACGTCCAGGAAGGGGCAGGCTTCGGCGAGCTTGAGGTCTTCCTCGAATCCGGAGTGACTGAGGAGCACCCAGGAGTCGACCTCGTGGTGGTGCGCGAGCATCAGTTCGCGCAGCGCTTGCACCGGGTCGGTCGCCCGGTGCCCAGACCTCTGGCCGACGGGGATCGAGTCGAACACCTGGAGACCGATCACACCGGTGACGGCCGTACGCCGACCTGCGACCTCCACGACGCGCAGGCGCCGGAAGAGGGAGTTGCCGCTCGCAGTGTCGACCGTGTTCGCGCACACGGTCCGGCGCTGGAGCACCGGCTCGAAGTAGTGTGGCCAGCCGTGGTTCCCCGGCGCGATGACGTCGTACAGGCCGAGCAAGATCTCCCGTTCCAGGGCACCCTGGCCAAGCCGGTAGTAGCCGGTGCCCTCGAAGAAATCACCGCAGTCGACCAGGAGATTGTCCGCTCGCGACTGGTGAAGGTGGCCGAGCAGCAGGTCGCCCGCGCCGAGGGCGGAGTGGACGTCGGTGGTGGCCATGATCTGGCGCACCGAACGGCTCGCGGTCATGGGGTGACCTCGCAGATGTCGGCGCCGAGGTGGAGGAGCTTGCCGGGCAGGTCGGCGTGGCCTCGGCGGAGCTGGTCGACGCCGCCGAGGGTGGTGATCCCGCGGGCGGTCAGAGCGGCGACCATCAGGGCGGATCCGGTGCGGATGTCCGTGGCCTCGACCCCGGCCCCGGTCAGGCGCTGCGGCCCGGTCAGCCGGCACTCGGTGGGCGAGATCTCCTCGATCTCGGCGCCGAGCCTGGCCAGCTGAGGAAGCAGGTTGCCGTGTCGGCCGGGGTTGATCGAGTCGGCGAACAGGTGCGTGCCGGGCTGGCTCAGGGCGAGGGCCATCAGCGGGGGCTCGAAGTCCGCGTCCAGGCCGCCCGGCGACAAAGTGGCGATGGCCCGCAAGGGCTGACCTGTCGGCCGGGCGTTTCCGCCGTCAACGAGGAGAGCCTCCCCTCGGACCGATGTGGGGATGCCCAGACGCTGGAGGGCAGCCTGCAACGGCACGAGGTCGCGCCCGCGGATGCCCTCGATCCGCGCGTTGCCCCCGGTGGCGGCCACGGCACAGGCCAGGGTCCCTGCCTCGATCTTGTCGCCCGGCACGCGCCAGGTGGGGATCTCGGCGGGGACCACCGACATCCTGAGGTCGAGGACCTGCTCACTGACCCGGGCCTCCCAACCCGCCGACCCCAGGGCGTCCAACACGGCGAGGACTTCCGGCGACAGGTTCGGCAGACCCAGGCGCAAGGCCCGGCCGGCGACGACCGCACGGAGAACGGCGGCGATCGTCGCGCCGCGCGACCGGAAGGGCAGCGCGAGGGAGACCACGCCGGTGCACCGTTCCCCCGCCTCGACGATGTAACCGGCGTCCTGGACGGTCACCCGGTCACCGAACGCCTCGTACACCTTGAAGTGCAGCTCCATCCCGCGCTCCCCGATCCGGCAGCCACCGGGCCAGGGCAGCCGGGCGCTGCCCTGTAGGGCGAGGAGGGCGGGCACCAGGTAGTAGGAGGCCCGGATGCCCGCGGCACGGCCCAGATCGGGAGCAGTGGGTGCGGTCTCCGGTCCCATGACCAGGAGGCTGCCCTGCTGTCCGACGGCCTGGGCGACATGCCAGCCGGCCCCTTGGAGCAGTGCCAGCATGGACTGGACGTCGGCGCTGGCCGGGACGTTGTCCAGCTGGACCGTCCGTCGCACGGTCGCCGCGGCGGCCAGCATGGGCAGGGCGGCGTTCTTGGAACCGTCGACGGTGACGGAGCCGGACAGAGGGCTCCCCGGGCGTACGGCGATCACCTCGGGGTTCGATGCAGAGGCTTGGGTGAGTGCCACGGTCAACTCCTCCTGGAGGGGTGCGGTTCCACCAGGCAACCGGTTCGGGGACGGGCTCCGCGATGTCCTGTGCGGGCGCTGCATCGCTTATGCACGTTGTGCATGGCGGGCAAGTTCCCTGCCGTTAGGCTCGGTTGAGCAGGCAGGATCGGTCTCGGCAGAAGGGGCCGTGGCGCAGATGGCCGACACACAGGGCGAGGCACACCGAATCGGTGAGCTGCTCCGCCAAGCGCGGGTCTTACGGGGCCGCTCACAGGCGGACGTGGCCGCCGATCTCGGGTACCACCAATCGAAGATCAGCCGCCTGGAGGGCGGGCGCGGAACCGAGGACATCCGAGTCCTCCGTGAAGTCGCCCGCGTCCTGCGGATCCCGCCGGCCCACCTCGGGCTGGCGGAGACCGCCCTGGAAGCCGAGCCCGACGATCCGGAGACCGAGGACATGCTGCGCCGCCGTACCCTGCTTGCCGCCAGTGTCACCATGCTCGCTACCCCCGTACCCGCGGCAGCGCATCCGGCCCTGGTCCAGGCTCTGCTTCCCGGCGCACTGCCGGCTTCGACGACCGAGTCACCCTCCGCGGAACAGCTTCGGCAGCGAGCCATGAACGTGCGGCGGCTGCTGACCACATGCGACTACGCGGAGCTGGAGCGAACGCTTCCCGGCCTGATCACGGATCTGCGCCAAGCGGCCCGCAGCTCTCGGCAGCCGGAGGAGGTGTCCCGCTTCCTGGCCACCGCCTACCAGACCTCGGCCAGCCTCTTCCTCAAGCGGGGAGACGCGGGCACGGCGTGGCTCGCCGTCGGCCGGGCCATGGCCGAAGCGGAGCGCTTCGGTGACCCGCTCGTCCTCGCCGCCAGCGTTCGGCTCCAGGCGCACGTCCTGGTGCGTGAGCAGCACGCTCGCCAGGCGGTCACGCTGATCCAGCACACCGCTTCCCAGCTCACCGGCTCGTACGACCGCCGCTCTCCGCACCATCTCGCCGTCCTCGGCCTGCTCCTGCTTCGCGGAGTCACGGCCGCGAGCCGCGCCGGCGACCGAGCCGCGACCAGCGAGTTCGTCGCCGAAGCGAAAGAGGTCGCGCAGTACGTCGCTCTGGACCAGCCGGACGTCTGGGCCAACTTCAGCCCGACCAACGTCACGCTGCACCAGATCAGCGCCGCCGTGTCCTTCGGTGACGCCGGTATCGCCCTCGACGCGGCGCGCCCGCTCATGCGCCGCCATATCCCGGTACCCGAGCGCCGAGCCGCCCTCTGGATCGAGACCGCCCGGGCCTACGCCCAGCAGGGCCGTCTCGCCGACGGCTATCAGGCCCTGCGGATCGCCGAGACCTGCGCCGCCCAGGACGTGCGCCGTCCTGCCGTCCGCGAACTGGTCGCCGACATGGCCGCCCGGGACCGCCGTCGTACGCTGCCAGAGCTCCACCACTTCAGCCGCCGACTGGGAGTACCCGCGTGACCGAGCCGCAGCGCAAGCCCTTCCTGTACGTCGTCGTGTGCGCGGCCGGGGTGGCTGACGATGTCGGCAGACTGATCAGTGCCGCACAGGAGCGGGGCTGGGACGTGGGTGTGGTCGCCACACCTCAGGGGCTCGGCTTCCTGGACGCTGCGGCTGTCGAGGCCCAGACCGGGTACCCGATCCGCTCGGCGTGGCGCTCACCCGGCGAGGCAAGGCCGTTCCCGCCGGCCGACGCCATCGCCGTCGCACCGGCCACCTTCAACACGGTCAACAAGTGGGCAGCCGGTTTCGCGGACAACCTCGCCCTCGGCATCCTGTGCGAGGCCACCGGCATGGGAGTCCCGACCGTGGTCCTTCCGTACGTGAACAGCGCCCTCGCCGCCCACCGGGCGTACCTGAGAAGCCTGGCCGAGCTCCGCGAGATGGGCGTCCTGGTCAGCAGCTACCAGCCCCACCCTCCCAAGTCCGGCGGAGGCGCCGACCGCTTCCCCTGGCTGGAGGCGCTCGAACTCCTGGCCCCAGCAATCCATGCCGACGTCGAACGTCCTTGAAGCGCGGCGCAGTCTGGGAGAACCGTGCCGATGCTCGGAGGCTTCGGGCTACTGAACGAGGTGGAGGACGGGCCGTTGCTCCTGGACGCCGAGGAGATCTCGAACCCGCTTGTTCGTCCAGGCCAGTTCATGCGCCAGCTCGGACACCGAGAGATTCGTTTCCTTGGACGCCAGGTCGAAGGCCTGACCGAGCAGCGAGGGCTGCTCGCCGGAGAAGTTCGAGACCGATTCCGGCGTGAAGCCGGGCTGGCCATCGAGCGCGCGCAGGCGCTGGTACGTCCTGCTGGCGGTGGCGTCGGAAATCAGTCCCAGCTCACGGCATCGGTAGACGAGCGACTGGAGGGAGACCCCCCAGACACCTCGCAGCTCAGCCAGCCGAGCGATATCCATCCGCCTGGGCAACAGGGGCAGGATGCTGGACTGAGGCGTCAGGAACTCGGCCGCGAAGGCATCGGCCTCCTTCTCCTGGCGGCTGTCACCGGTGGCGTCGCCGTGAAGGACGAGGTGGCCCAATTCGTGGGCGGCGGTGAACCGGTGGCGGTAGATGTCGTCCGCCCGGTTAGCGGTCAGAACGACGAGCGGTCGCGCGGCCCGGGTGGAGAAGGCGTCCACGCTCGCAGCGGAAGGATCACTGGCAGGCGGCATCACCACCACGATGCCGTGCGACTCCATCCGCCTCACCAGGTGTGTGACAGGGCCGTCGCCGAGACCCCAGCGCTTGCGGAGCTCGCGGGCGGCGGACGCGGGATCGGTGGACAGCTCCTCGCCAGGGTGGACCTCCCCGCCGGCGAAGCCGGGCAGATCCACGAGGGGCAACTGGATCCGCTGTTCCAGCGCGTAGGTGAGCTCCCAGACCTGCTCGGCGAAGGCGAGAGCGCGCTCTCGCTGGGACTTCGGCGTACTGCGCAGGCTTCGGAAGTGCGCCATGGAGGCGTCGAGCCGGTTGGCCGGCCTTCCCAGCAGGAAGAACGTCACCGGGACTCCGAGGATCTCCGCGAGACGGGGAATCAGGTCAGGCCGTGGCTTGGAGACCCCCGTCTCGTACTGACCCACCGCGGCAGGCGTCACTCCGAGCTGCGTCGCCACGTCCTTCTTCGTCATCTCCGCCAACCGGCGGGCTTGAGTCAGCCGGGTGGGATCGAAGCCGTCGGAGATGGCACGCGGCGTGGCGCCTCGTTCTTCCGTACCGGGAATCAGGTCTTGCTTAGTGAGTCGCATCGTCTTCGCTGGTCTGGTCCTCGACGGGTTCTGCCTCGGTCTGAGCGGGCAGGTGCAGGGCCCGATCCGAGGCGGTACGAGAGGACAGCGTAAGGGTGGGTTCGGTTCCGTCGGCGAAGCTGGTGTGCGCCGTGATCTGGCCCGGGATGATGATCGGCCGCGACGTGTACGAGGTGACCGCCTGCGGCAGGTGGAGCGCCTCGGGGTCGGTGGTCCACTCCAGCTGCCGGTTGACCCCGAGAGCGGCGATGCCCCAGTACGCCTCCAGCAGTTCGGAGGCGTTGCAGGCGAAGGGCACCAGGATCAGCTGGGTGTCCGGCGGGATCGTGGCCAGGGCGCCACGCGGTTCAGCGACTGTGACGGCCGCCCCGAAGTCGAGGTCGAACGGGTCTTGGGTGTGCTTCGGCGTCGGCGCGAAGGTGAAGAGTTCCTTCACCAGTCGCGTCTCGTTGGGGATGTGCGCGCTGCGTACGTCGGACTTGGTCTTGGCGTACCGGAACGGGTAGAGCAGTCCGTTGCCGATGAGCATCAGCTCGTAGGGGAACCCGAAGGGCTGGACCGCACGGGCGCCCGGCAGGTCCTTGAGTTCGTCCTGGAGCCGCTCGTACTGGTTCTCGTACCGGCTGGTGCCGTAGGCGCGAGTGGTGCGGGCTGCGCCTTGTTCCTGTGCGGCCTGTGCGTTGGCCTGCATGTTACGAAGGCCCTGTCCGACGCCGAGGCGTACAGCTGCGGCCTGATCGCCGAACACGTCGGTCGCCCACGGCGACGGAGGCACACTCATGCGGACGACTCCTAGGGTCGGACTACGCATCGAAGCATTCCAGTGCGGCCCTGACTTTAGTTGATGTCGAACTTTTTGCACAACTGCTTCTGTGTTCGGCGTGTTCGACCTCAGGGGTCCATCGCCGGGCGAGCTCTGTCTCGTGCCCCCGGCGTCGCTGAATGTCGTTCATCACTGGGTAGTCCGTCCACGTCGATGGTGGCAGCCTGCTGCACGGAGACCGTCAACAAGCAAGGAGACAGACCGACATGATCGAACGAGTCCGAGCCGCCCTCATCACCGCGGACGACACAATGCTGGTCATCCGCCGTACCAAGCCCGGCGTCCCGGAGTACTGGGTGCTGCCCGGCGGTGGGGTCGAGGCCAGCGACGAGTCCCGGGAGGCCGCCCTCCATCGGGAGGTCCACGAGGAGATCGCGGGGAAGGCCGACATCGTCCGCCTCTTGCACACGATGGAGTCCGACGACGAGCGTCAGTTCTTCTACCTCGCCCGCGTCGCGACGTGGTCCTTCGAGGACCGCACCGGCCCCGAGTTCAGCGCCGAGGGACGCGGCGAGTACGCGCTGGAGGAGATCCCGCTGACCGTGGAGGGGCTGGACGGTATCGACCTCAAGCCCGAGGAGATCACCCACGTCCTACGGGGCGCTATCGGCGCCGGCACGCTCGGGGCCGGGGTCGTGGCTTAGCCGTACGACATGCGGACATGCCACCGGGGCCAACGCTGAGATGTGTTGGCCCCGGTGGCATTGGTCAGAAGATGTACGGGGCGAAGGAGCGGGGGCGCTCGATCATGAGGCCAAGCAGCCGATCGAGTTCGGTCCTTTCGTCTTCGGTCATGAGCTCGACGGCATTGCCGAGGTTCTTCGTGGTCAGCTGCTCCATGAACGGGGCGAGGAACCGCTGGAGGGTTTGCGGGGCTTCCTCCAGGGTCCGCTTGTATTCCATGTAGCGGGTGTGCTGGGCCGCGAACTCCTCGAACTCGTAGCGGGTGGCGTCGAGGGCGGTGGCCTGCTCCTCCTTGGTGAAGGGGCGCCCGTCTATGTGGGACCAGGTCCTGGTGTCGCGTCGGTATCGGAAGTTCGAGTCGCAGAGGAGGGCGACGACGTGGGGTCGGATTGCGGTTTCGGGCATGCGAGTACTCCTCGGAAGTGTGCGGAAGGGCGATGTTTTAAGTGTCTGGAGAATCCCCGGTTTGGCTGACCGGGGATCGTCGGCTATGTTGCGCCGCGCTTTCACCGGGCAGGGCGAGTGCCGCTGCCCGGTGGGGATGCCTTCAATGCTCCGGAGAATCCCGGAATTCGGTAATCCCGGATCATCGGATATGGGGCGTCCGCGATCGGCTGTCTCAGCGTCGGTGGGCGCCGTCAGCGGGAGCCATTTGCATGGTGATCGGGGTTGCCGGGACGCTGCGAGCGCGGACGGTCCGGAGGCGTGCGGCCTCGGGATCGGCGGGTAGCTGCGCGAGGCGGCGGAGCCGCCATACGAGGACGTCGCTGATCGAGGTCGCGCTGCCCAACTCCCTGCTCCCGGTGGCTGCGGTGAGCAGATCGGAGGGGTTGTGGCCGGCGGCCTGGGCGTCGGTGAGGGTGGCGGCCAGGGCCGGCCAGCCGGGCTCCGCCAGGACCTGCTCGGCCAGGTCAGGGATCGCGTGGCGCAGGGCCGCCACATGCTGGTGCTCCAGGGACCGGGACATGCGTCGTCCGCGCTGCTGGAGCACGGCCATGGGCTGGGCTGCAGCCGCTTGGTAGGCGGCACGGAGGTGCTCCGCGGCCTGGAGGGCGGCGACTGCCTGCTGGGCGTGGCCCTTCTTCGCGTGCCAGGCGGAGGCTGCCGTGGCGAGGAAGAACGTCATGTCGATCAGCATCGCGGTGGTGGCGCAGTCTTCCCCTCGGCCGAGGGCTGGACCGCTGTGGACCAGGTCGCGGGCGGCCTGGCGCAGGGCGCGGTCTTGGCCGCGTCCGGCGCGTATGTGGGAGCGCCCTACCCGCTCGAACGCCGTTGCCGCTTCTCGCAGCTGGTGGCGGGTGTGGACGGCCGAGGTCTTCGCCAAGGCGTCGAGGACTTCGCCGGCGGCGGCGAGCTGGGCGGCCACAGTCCCGTCGTCGCCGCGATCGATGAGGAGGACGGCCTGCCAGACGGCTCCGGTGGCGTGCCGACGGGCGGACGCCGGAGTACTCGTCTGAGCTGCGGTGGGCCGGGTCGGCGAGCCCGTCCAGCGTTCGCGGAGGCGGGGCAGGGAGAGGTCGGGCGCAAGCTTCGACCCCGAGTAGTGGACCGGTGCTCCGTCCTTGTTGCGGTCCTCGGGCAGGGCGACGGTGTAACCGAGGGTGTCGCCGGAGGGGGCGGTCCGGCGCTTGATGAGGAGTCCGGCGGCGGCGAGGCCGTCGAAGAACTCCGCCTCCGAGGCGGTGCCGGCGGCGGCTCGGCGGACGGTCTCGCGTAGTTCCTCGCGGGCGGTACGGTCCCGGCCACGGCGCTTGGCCTTGTGCTGTTCGGCGCTGGTGGGGCGCTTGGCGGCGGTGCCGTCGCCGGGCGCCACGAGATGCAGGCCGTAGTCGGCCTCGATGCGGCGGCATTCGTTCTGGGCGCGTTTGCCGGAGCGGTGGTGGTCGGGCTTGCGGCCGTCTTCGCGTACGAGGGTGGCGATGAGGTGGATGTGGTCGTCGGCGTGGCGGATGGCCGCCCAGCGGCATCCCGCGCCGTCGCCGGGGTCGATGCCGGTGGCGGCGATGACGCGGCGGGCGATGTCTGCCCACTCGGCCTCGGTGAGGGTGCGGTCGCCGGGGGCGCTGCGGACGGAGGCGTGCCAGACGTGCTTGTCGGGGCGGGTGTCCTCGGGGAGGAGGTGGAGGGGTTCGTCGAGAAGCTGTTGGAGGTCCGCCTCGGTGGTGCCGGGGTCGCGGCCGGGGTCAGGGGCGAGGCCGTCGAAAGAGGCGACCAGGTGCGGGTCGATGTGTTCCTCGCTTCGGCCGGAACCGTAGAGGTAGGCGAGCAGGCCGGCGGTGCTCCTGCCCTGCGGATGGATGGAGGGGATCAAACGGTCTGGGCTCCTTCGGGGTTGGTCATGTGGCTGGTGACGCGGTGGATGTCCTGGGCGGCGCGTAGGACGGCGGCGATGGTGTCGTCGAGCTCTTCGGGGGCGGTGCCGCTGTTCAGGGCCTTGGCCACCTGGTTGAGGTTGTTGCCGACGAAGGCGACCTCGCGGCGCAGCCGGAACAGGGCGATGAGGACGTCCTGCTCGGTGGCGATGACGGCAGCGGTCCGGTTCAGGTCGCGGGCAGCGGCCAGCGTGCTGTGGGCGATGAAGCCGGCCTCGCTCATGCCGACGGCCTTGGCGCCGGCCTTGGCGAGTGCGCGCTCTGCTTCGCTGAGGCGGACGCTGACCGGAGATCGCTGCTCGGCGGCGCGGGTACGGGGCTTGCCCCGGTGCTTGCCAGGCTCCGGTCCGCCCTCGGCCGCAGCCTCCCCGTCCCGTGCCCCCTGGCGCGGGACGGGACCCGCCACCCCCGGGGCGGGCTCCGGTTCGGACGCACCCCCGACGGGGGAGTGTCCGAACCTCCAACTTGCTGCGCTGTCGGCTGGGGAAGGGGTCCTCTGTTGGTCAGTGGGGGTGGGGGCGCTCTGGTCGTGCATGTGCTGCTCCTCTGCGTGGTGTTCCGTGTGGATCGGGGCGGCGCTTGGGTGTGCGAGGTGGGGCCGGTGGGTGCCGGAGTACAGGCGCGCGGATGTCCGGCGGTGGCTGTCCTCAGGGCCCTGGGGCGGGTACCGCCGGTTGCGCGGTACCCGCCAGAACTCGGGCCTACGGCCTGGTCCGGCCCTGGTCGCGGCTGGCGCAAGAGGCGACCACGGCTCTCCGGTACTGCGCTGACCTGCGGGGATTACCGCTCACTCAGTGATCTCGTATTGCGCGGGGTCGAACAGCGGCTCTGCCTTGAGGGCGGCCATGACCTGGGTGAGGCGCTTGTCGCTGACGGTATGGCCGTCGGCCCGGATGGCTGCGGCGACGGTTTCGCGCGTCCGCTTCCCGTCGACCTGCCTGCCGATGGCGATCAGCTGGTCCACCTCGGCGGAAGCCGGGCGGCCGACTCGGCGGGAGGGAGTCCGGCCGGCGGGTTCGTGCACGGGAGGAGCACCTCCCTGGTCCCCGGTGCTTGCCTGCGGCGCGGTGCTCGGCGGGACTGCCTCCGGTGCGGGTGGGGCCGATGCCTCCGGCCGGGTCGTGTACGCCGGCAGCCCCGCGCCGGACTCGGCAGGTTCCTCCCTCCGGGCCCTGCGCGTGATGAGGATGTGGAGATGGACCGCGCCGGCGAGGGCGAGCGGGGCGATCGTGGAGAGGATGCCGACCGTGGTGTCTCCGAGGCGTAGGCCGCTGTCGTTGCCGGTCTGCTGGTTGAGGCGGATGGCGTGGAGGGAGTTGGCCCAGATGCTCGCGGTGGTCGCGGTGCCGAAGAGCGTCCACACGTAGAGGCGGGCGCGGAAGGGCGCTTCGTGGAGGACGAGCAGCGCGCGGACGCCGTAGGCGATGAAACCGTCTATGACGAGCGGGAAGAGGTACGTCAGCAGCCCGCGCACGTGGATGGCGACGGCCATCTGCTGGAGGGCGTCGTAGGAGAGGGCGCATCCGGCTGCGCCGAGGGCGAGTACGGCGGCGCGGTCCCAGCCGGTCGCCTGGTGCGTGGTGGTGGGGAGGGTGGCGGTGGTCAAGCGGGAGTGCTCCATGGGTGGTTGGGATGGGGTCGTTCACGGCGTTCACGGAGGGGGCGTACACGCGAGCCCCCTTCTAAAGGGGGGCTCGCGCGTGAACGCTCTGGCACGTGTACGGCGTGTACGGGTGCGTGATCGTCTGACCAGCGGTTTTGTGTGAAGCGTGTACGTCGGCGAGACCGTGTGGGCGGGGGCGTGCCCCGAGGGCACGTGTACGCCCCCGTGCACGGTTCGCAGGCCCCGACCGCAGGGCTAGGAGACGGCGCCGATGTGCCTGACGGAGGCGCGATAGCGGGCCTGCTGGCCGCCTCCGCTGCCGCCTGCGGCGCCTTCGGCCTTGACCGCGAGTCCGGTCTTGACGAGGCGGTCCAGGGTGCGGCGGGCCTTCTCGGTGGCGGCGCGGTCGGGGTTGTTCTCGCCGCTCTGGATGAGGGCGAGTTCGCGGACGGTCAGTCCATTGGGGCGTCCCCGGAGGATCTCGACGGGATCCAGCGCGGGGTCGACCCTGGTGGTGCCGCGCTCGTGGTCGTGGATGACCTGGAGCGGGCCTATCTCCCCGGTGGGGGTCTTGAGGTGGTGGAGCGTGACGGCGAGGTCGCCGGCCTCTCCGCCCACGTACAGGACGCTGCCCGCGCCAGAGACGACGTGGGTGGAGCCGTAGACCCGGTCCAGGGTGGGCTTCTGGGCGCGCGGAGTGCCCTCGCCGGCCTTGCGCTGATGGTGCAGTTCGAGGACCTCGACCCCGTCGCGCATGGCCCGCTGGCGGGCGTTGTTGTAGGCGACGCCGAGGGCGTCGTCGACCAGGGTGCTCACCGCGTCCTTCAGGCTGTCGATCACGATCGTGTCCGCCCCATGCGCCTTGGCGAGGTCGAGCAGGAGGTCGGGCTCCTTGTCGAACGTCGCGGGCAGCGGGCCCTGCCAGACAGCCAGTCCGTCGCGCAGCCGCGACTCGTGCTCGGGCTGGATGCGGCGGGCCAGGGCGCGGGCGATCTGCTTGTACCGGTCCAGTGCCAGGTACAGCACCCGCTTGCCCGGGGCGACCGGCATGTCCAGGACGCTGTCGGCCAGGCCCAGGCGCGCGAAGACCACTTGGTGCGCGAGAGTCGTCTTGCCGACGCCGGGGGCGCCGACGATCATCAAGCTCTCCCCAGAGGACCAGGCGGTCTGCTCGCGCGTGCCCCACAGCGGCTCGGTATCGGCACCGGATTCGGTGACGAAGCTCCACCCGTCGGTGATGAACCGGGACAGCCGCCCCTGACCTGACGCCAGGGCGCGTTCGCCCTCGGCGCGGACCTCGGCCGCGACCTCGCTGCGGATCGAGTCCGGGTCGGCGCCCGGCTCCATGGTCCGCTGCACGGTGCGCATGCCGGAGGCGCGCAGGCGCCGCAGGTCCGCCTTCCTCCGCACGATGCCGGCGTAGTGGACCGCACCGCTGACCGCGGGAGTGGCGTCAGCGAGCCGGTGGATGTAGGCCACACCGCCAACGCGTTCCAGGTCGCCCTGCTCACGCAGCCGGTCGCCGAGCACGATCGGGTCGGTCGGCTTGTCCTCGCTGCGCAGGGCCAGGATCGCCCGCCACACCGTCTCGTGCGCGGGGCGGTAGAAGTCCGGCCCTTCAAGGAGGTTGCGGACCGCGTCGACGATGTCGGCGCTGAACATGCAGGCGCCGAGGACGGCGGCCTCCGCGTCCGAGTCGTACGGCGGCACCGTGGTCATGTCCGTCGCGGCGAGGTGTGGCGGGTTCGGCAGGGGGTCGTCCATACTGGACAAGAAGCTCCTCTACGTGCGGGCCACATGGGACGGCAATCCCGGCCTCGCAGGTCAGTCGTTCAGGGATGGGCGGCGTGAGGTTTGCGCTTTGGGCCCCTCGGTGTTGGACCACCGGGGGGCTTTTTGCATGTCTGGGTACGGGGTCGCGGGCTCCAGGGGATCGCTGCGGTCTTCTGGGGGTGATCCAACTGTACCACACACTATGCGGTTGGCAGAGATCTATGCGAATCGCAGAGGATGATGTATGGTTTTGGCATGCCGCAAAACCGTGGCCGACACAGCGACAGAAGGGAGGGGTGATGCCGCAGGAAGAGAGCGATGCCCCCGAGGGGGTGCTGCTCAGCGGCGAGGAGAACGCCGCCGTGCGGATCAAGCTGGAGCGGGAGAAGCGCGGTTGGAGCACCACCGCGCTGTCCGACCTGCTCAACGAAGCGGGCTTCGACATGAACCCGTCCGCGGTCTGGCGCATCGAGAACCGCAAGCGCCGGATCAACCTCGACGAGGCCATCGGCTTCGCCGAGATCTTCGGCGTCCCGCTCAGCAACTTCGTCGGGCCGCCGAGCCTGGCGGCCATGGGCCGCGCCATGGAGCTCATCGACAACGTGGTGGCCACCTATCGGGCCTCCGCGCGCGCCAGCTCCGAAGCCACTCAGGCTCGGGACGAGCTCTCCGCGTACCTGGCCGACCACCCGGAGATCCGCACCGAGGCCGACGCGATGGTCTCCAATGCCATCGCCGCCGAGATGGTGAAGATCAACACGGAGCGGTACGGGCCACCTCCCGGCACGTAGCCGCACCCCTCCCACCCTGCTGCCCTGGGCCCGCAAACCCCCAGTTCGCAGCCGTAGTACCGCCCATCCCATCCCTGAACGACACACCGGCCGGCTCAGGGGGTTGCCGCCCCCGCCCAGCCCGGCCAGAAACCGGAGCACTGCTTGCGCCACCAGGCGATACCCCACACCTCGACCCAGCGCCCGCGTACCGCGAAGGAGGTGACCACCCCCGACACCTTCCTCACCGTGGAGCAGGCCGCCGAACGCCTCGGCACCGGCGTGCGCTTCATCCGGCGCCTTATCCAGGAACGCCGTATCGGCTACGCCAAGTTCGGCAAGCACGTCCGCATCGCCGACAGCGTCCTGTCCGCGTACATCGACGCGAGCACCGTCCCCACCCTCCGCGACGCCCGTTCCCGATTCGGGAAGGCGGCCTGATGGCGGCCCGCAAGCCGCAGCGGCGGCGCGAATTCGGTACCACCCGCCAGCTCCCGTCCGGCCGTTGGCAGGCGCGCTACTGGGCGCCCGACGGCAGTCGGCGCACGGCCCCGGAGACCTTCGCGACGAAGACCGACGCGCAGGACTGGCTCACCCTCACCAAGGCGGACATCCAGCGCAACCACTGGACCGACCCCGACGTGGGCAAGGTCAACTTCGAGGAGTACGCGCTGCGGTGGGTCGACGAGCGCGGGCTCGCCGCCACCACGGACGAGCTGTACCGCCGGCTCCTGCGCATCCACGTCCTCCCCGGCTTCGGTGACCTCGACCTGGACGAGATCACCCCGCCCACCGTGCGCACCTGGCGGGCAGAACGCCTCACCGCCACTGGCGCCACGACGGTCGCCAAGTGCTACCGGCTGCTGAGGGCCATCATGGAGACGGCGGCCGACGACGAGCTGATCCGCCGCAACCCGTGCCGCATCAGGGGCGCGGGAAGCGAACAGGCCAAGGAGCGCCCGACCGCAACCGTCGCCCAGGTCGACGCCCTCGCCGAGGCCATGGGCCCGCGCTGGCGGCTGATGGTCTACTTCTGCGCCTACGGTCCGATGCGCCCGGAGGAGCAGGCAGCCCTGCGCCGGACCTCGGTCACCCTGGACCCCCTCGCGGTGCGGATCACGGAGGCGGCCCCGGAACTGAATACCGGCCGCCGCGTCGAGGGGGACACCAAGTCGGCGGCGGGCGTCCGCACCATCCACCTGCCGGCCTTCCTCTATATGGAGGTCAAGCGGCACCTGGACTGGTTCGCGGAGAAAGAGCCCGAGGGGCTGCTGTTCGTAGGGGAGAAGGGAGCGCCGTTCCGCCGCACGACCTTCGGCCGCAAATGGGCCAAGGCACGAGCGAAGGCCGGCCTGCCGAAGGACTTCCGCTTCTACGACCTGCGCCACACCGGCCACACCCTCTCCACCCAGTCCGGCGCGACTCTCAAGGACACGATGGTCCGCGCCGGCCAGTCCTCGGAGAAGGCCGCGATGATCTACCAGCACTCCGACGACGAACGTCAGCAGGAGGTCGCCGGAGGCATCGATGCGCGGGTGCGAGCTGCTCGCCAGAGAGGCTTCGGGGTTGGCAAGACCAATTCAACGAAGGTGGTCTGACATGGTTGGGCAGGGCGGCCGTTGCGGTCTGCCAGGCGGGCGTCACCACCACACATAGGGCATCACCCCGTCTTCATTCGGTGCTGCAAGGCTGCATCGGCCTTGCAGCACCGAATGAGTCTGGTGACGAGCGTTCTGCCTGCCTTGATGAGCCAGTAGCGGGTGCCTAGCCGAGCCAGTCCATGGCCCTCATTGCAGCGATGACCAATTGCCTCGCATCAGGATGTGTGGGCGTCGTCAACTGATGCGCCATTTTGTTCCGAGCCTTGAAGAGCTCTCCGAGGCCTGACCAGAGAGCCGGATCGTCTTTCTCGAGGGATCGCCCGATCACCACTTCTGCAATCGGACCATAGAGAGCGACAGCGGCGCCGTGCGTCTGTTGGAGTGACCGCACGCTGGGTGTGGACCCTGGAGGACGACGGGACTTGAGCGACTCCTTGGCGTAGGTCTCGGCCGCCACTGCGGCCAGCAGAATCGCAGTCCCTGGCTGGGGGCTGTTGGTCGACTGCGTGAGGTATCTCGCCTGCGAGAGCAGCGCACGTGCAGGCGGCAGCCCGTCGCGCAGTGCGCTCATCGCGATGTCGGCGGTGAGGACAGGCAGCCCTCGGACAATGGGATATCCGGGGTTGAGGGGTTCAGGCACTGTCAGCGGGAGGCCCTGGGTGATGTTTGTTGCCGTGAGGGAGAGCACCTTCGGTATATGACCAACCATGCCCACGCTCGGTTGTTCGACCCGCAGAGCGTCAGACAGGCGTGCAGCGGCGAATCTGATGGCTGCGATGGCAGCCTTCAGCTCTGCCTGGACGATGGGCTCATCAAGGGCGGGAGGAAGCGTGAACACGGTGTGTGCCGTGAAGTGCGTCGGACATAGCGCCACGGGCGCGTCCTCGTCCCCCAACCATCCGTGGTAGCCCTCGGCAGGGAGTCGTCCTTCGAACTTCGGGAACGCGAGTACAACATCGAATGCGCCCACCGTGGTCGTGAGCGGCTGAGATGCCAGGGTGATATCGATGTCGCACATACGGCCGACCGTCAGCTCGCTTGATGCTTGGTAGACGGCCTCGACTCGGATCTCATTCATAGGGAGACGATGTTCCTCTGTCTGATCGATGTTGCGCAGCCGGATATCCCGAGCTCTTGTTTCGGGGCGGTGGGACGGCGCGGAGCAGTTCCCACAGGGGGCGCGAGCCGCTGGCCCACTGGGCGAGGAGGTGGCGGTCGACGAGGTGGAGGCGCTGGGACTTGGCGAAGTCGAGGGCAGGTCCGGAGAAGCGGCCGTTGGTGAGCATCACGAGGACGTCGCCGCCGTGTATCTGGCGGCCGGTGCCGTTGAGGACCTGGAGGTCCGGGGTGCCGACCGCGGAACCGGACCAGCCGGCCTTGCGGTGCTTGCACTGGATGATCCAGCGGCGGCCGTAGGGGTCGGTGGCTTTGACGTCCGCGCCGTTGTCGCCGCGTCCGCCGACCTTCTGGGCGTCGGCGCAGCCGTCGCGGTGCATGAGGTCCCGTACGGCGAACTCGAAGTCGTTGTGGTGGAGACTGTCGAGGTGTTCGACGGCGTAGCGCAGGCCCTGGGCCCGGACCCGGTCCCATCGGGCGGCCTCCTGGCGCCGGCGCAGCCACAGCGCGCCCGCGGCACCGGCTGCGAGGAGGCCGAGCACCAGGACCCAGGGGTGGGCGGCAAGCCACGACATCACCGCCACGATGAGGCTGAGGGCCACGAGGCCGGCCAGGCCGATGAGCCACAGCTCCTCCGAGCCGGTGGTCTTCCGGCGCCGCGCCGTGCTGGTGCGCCTGCGCCTCTTCGCGGGTGGGCGGGGGCTCACCTGCCGCTCACCGTGCTGGGGAAGACGATCGGATAGGAGACCGTCGGTATGGGCTGGGGCGCTGGGCGGTTTTCCCACGCCGGCCACTTGATCGGGTAGACCACCGTCGACTGCGGCCTGGGTAACTCCTGACCCGAGCCTGCTCCGGCCCCCGCAGATGTTGTTCCGTTCCCGAAGACGATCACTCCGGCGACGATCAGGCCGAGCGTCGCCGTCTCCCGCCGAGCCCCGGCAGGGAGCCGGACGTGGCCTTTGACCCGAGTGCCGTCTGCTCGGAAGTAGTCATTGATCCAGGGCACAGCTGTATCCCCCCACCAGTCGCGATGCGCCTCCCTGCGCACCGGATCCATGAAAGCACTCGCCACTGACAACGCGTCACCTACTTGTCACCACTCGTGATCATCTGTCGAATCGGGGCGAGCCTGCCTGCGCTTCGATGGGCAGTGCCGTCGGCGGCATTCGGAGGTGCAGGGGGAGCGTCGCGCGGTCGCCAACTTGGCCGTGCGGGCGGTGTGGTTGAGGGCTGCCTTCAGGGTTGCGAACGGGCGAATCTGGACGCCTGTGTGGCGCGGGTCACATGAAATGCGTCTCGCGATCCGAGGCGATTCCGTGTCCGAGTGGTGCAGGTGGTGCACGGAAGGCCATCCGAGCAGGGTGTTTCTGCGAGTTGGGGCACGCGGAGGGCGCGGAAGGGCCGGAGAGGTCTAGGCAACGACGAAGCCCCAGGTCGCTGACCTGGGGCTTCGTTCACGAGCGGATGACGGGAATCGAACCCGCGCTATAAGCTTGGGAAGCTCATGTTCTACCATTAAACTACATCCGCACGGCGGGCCCTTTGGCTGGTCCCGCAGCGTTGCACACTTTACCCCATGCTCGGCCCCCGGCGAACGCGTCGCGGGGTCGTTGTGTTGTCCGGGTCGCAGGAGCGGGCGTGGGGGCGGGAGTTGGGGCGTACCGTTGGGGTCGGAGCGGCGGCTGGAGTGGGTCCCGATCATCCCCTAATGTGGCGATTCGTCGCAGTAGGGCTTGATGGGGAAAGGGACTCGATGGAGCACACCGTCGTCCGTTGTGCCGAAGGGCATGTTTTCAGCACCGCTACGTTCCCGCTGCAGCAGCTCGGTGCCGGCCGGATCGGGCCCGGGCGGCTCATCCGGTGTCCCCGGTGCGCGCGGCTGCGGCATGCCGTGCCCGTCGGGGCGCTGAAGCGGTAGGGCGGTAGAGCAGGGCGCGCAGGCGCGCGCGGCGGCTCTCGATTGGGGGTGGCCCGCGCGCTCTGCGTATCCTCGGGACGTGCTTCTCTCAGACAAGGACATCCGGGCCGAGATCGACAGCGGACGGGTGCGCATCGACCCGTTCGACGAATCGATGGTGCAGCCCTCCAGCATCGACGTGCGCCTCGACCGGTTCTTCCGGGTGTTCGAGAACCACCGTTACGCACATATCGACCCAGCCATCGAGCAGCCGGATCTGACCAGGATGGTCGAGCCGGAAGGGGACGAGGCGTTCATCCTCCACCCCGGGGAGTTCGTGCTCGCCTCGACGTACGAGGTCATCTCGCTGCCCGAGGACATTGCCTCCAGACTGGAGGGGAAGTCGAGTCTCGGTCGCCTGGGGCTGGTCACGCATTCCACGGCCGGTTTCATCGACCCGGGATTCTCCGGGCACGTGACCCTCGAGCTGTCGAATCTCGCGACGCTCCCGATCAAGCTGTGGCCCGGTATGAAGATCGGGCAGCTCTGCATGTTCCGGCTCAGCTCGCCCGCGGAGTTCCCGTACGGGAGCGAGAAGTACGGCTCGAGGTACCAGGGCCAGCGCGGCCCGACCGCCTCGCGGTCCTTCCAGAACTTCCACCGGACCCAGGTAGGCGACCGGCATGAGTGACGTAGTACGCGAGAACCTCGACTACGAGGGCTTCGGCCGGGCGGTGCGGGAGCTCGCGCAGACCATCGCCGACGACGGCTACGAGCCCGACATCATCCTGAGCATCGCCCGCGGCGGCGTTTTCGTGGCCGGCGGGCTGGCCTATGCCCTCGACTGCAAGAACATCCACCTGGTGAACGTGGAGTTCTACACCGGCGTGGGCACCACCCTGGAAATGCCGGTCATGCTGGCGCCGGTCCCGGACGCGATCGACTTCTCCGACAAGAAGGTGCTCATCGCCGACGATGTCGCCGACACCGGGAAGACGCTCAAGCTGGTCCACGACTTCTGCCTGGGAACCGTCGCGGAGGTCCGCTCCGCCGTCATCTACGAGAAGTCGCACTCGCTCGTGAAGTGCGAGTACGTGTGGAAGAAGACCGACGAGTGGATCAATTTCCCCTGGTCGGTCGAGCCTCCCGTGGTGCAGCGGGAGGGTCAGGTCCTCGACGCCTGACCGGCACAAGGGCATGAGGAAGGGGGCGGCTGCGGGAAATCCGCGGCCGCCCCCCTCTTTTGTGTCAGAACGTGCCGAGCTTGATGATCGACAGCAGGGCGACCAGCTGGATCGCCGACGCGCCCAGCGCCTTCAGCCAGGGCAGGTCGTGCGACTTGGCGATCAGGGTGGTGAAGAGGAAGCCGGCTGCCAGCCAGGTCACCCAGCCCAGGACCTGGACCAGGGTGTGGTCGCCGCCCAGGAACACCGCGAAGAGCAGGCGCGGCGCGTCCGTCAGCGACATGACGAGCATCGACAGGCCGACCGTCGGCTGCCAGGCCCCGTCACCGCCCAGCTGGCGGGCCAGCGTGTGCGTGACGCCGCCCAGGATCAGGCCGCAGATGACGAAGGCCACGCCGGTCGACAGGACGATCGGTACGGCGCTGGCGAGGGTCGCGTTGATCGCGTCCTCGCGGGCCTCGTCCAGGCCGAAGACCGCGAGCAGGCCGTAGAGGAACGTGACGATCAGCGCCGGGCCCCAGACGGCGTGGTCCCGCATGCGCAGGAAGGTCGGGCCGGGCTGCGTCACGATGCCCCGGAGCAGGTCCTTCCAGCCCAGCCGCGGCCCGGCCGGCACCGCCGCCGCCCCGCCGGCGTGGTAGGTCGCGCCCTGGCTGTAGGGGTCCTCGCCGATGGCGAAGGCCTGGGTGTGGCCGGGGTTGTTCGCGTACGACGCCCCGGGCGCGGGACCCGGCCCGGGCTGGTAGCCGTACGCCGGGCCGCCCGGGCCCGGGTGGGCGTGCGGGTCGAAGTACTCCGGCTCGCCGTGCCCCCCGGCCTGCTGCGGCCATGCCTGCTGCGGCGGCGGGGCCGCCTGCGGGTACGGCTGTCCGCCGTACGGCGCCTGCGGGCGCTGCTGCTGACCGTACGGCTGTTGCCGCGGGGGTTGTTGAGGGCCGCGGTTGTTGTCCCGGCCGCGTCCGATCCTGAATCCAGCCACGTGATCGAACGTACCCGGTCCGGCGGGCGCCGGGGGACGGGCGGCCCGAAGACGTCCCCTTTGCGGCTGACCTGTGACATCCCTTAGGGGAACCCTGGGGGGATTTCCGCAGGCCGGATCTGTACCTGTTTGCGCCCTTTACTGCGTTGCATTGCAGTCTGTGCCGAGACCGTCGGGCACGCCGCTGACGCCCCCTGCTGCTCGCCGCGGGCGGCGGCATGGCGGCCTTCGGTGCGGCCGGCCTGGGCTTCGCCCTGCTCCGCCGCGGCCGGAACGGCTGAGGCGGGCTGAGACGGCTGAGACGGCTGAGACGCAAAAGGACGGCGCGCCCCTCCCGGAGGGGGCCCGCCGTCCTTTGCGTATCAGCGATGCGTAGGTGGCTCGGGGCTACTGAGCGGGCTCCGGCTCCGCCTCCGCCGTCGCCTCCACCGGGGTCTTCACCGACTCCAGCAGCAGCTGTGCCACGTCCACGACCTGCACCGACTCCTTCGCCTGGCCGTCGTTCTTCTTGCCGTTGACCGAGTCGGTCAGCATGACCAGGCAGAACGGGCAGGCGGTGGAGACGATGTCCGGGTTGAGGGACAGGGCCTCGTCGACGCGCTCGTTGTTGATGCGCTTGCCGATCCGCTCCTCCATCCACATCCGCGCGCCGCCGGCGCCGCAGCAGAAGCCGCGCTCCTTGTGGCGGTGCATCTCCTGCTGGCGCAGGCCCGGGACCTTGTCCATGATCTCGCGCGGCGGCGTGTAGACCTTGTTGTGGCGGCCCAGGTAGCAGGGGTCGTGGTACGTGACCAGACCGTCGACCGGGGTCACCGGGATCAGCTTGCCCTCGTCGATCAGGTGCTGGAGCAGCTGGGTGTGGTGGATGACCTCGTACTCGCCGCCCAGCTGCGGGTACTCGTTCGCGATGGTGTTGAAGCAGTGCGGGCAGGTCGAGACGATCTTCTTCGCCGACTTCGGCTTCTTCGTCGACTCGTCCTCGTCGTCCTCGCCGAACGCCATGTTCAGCATGGCCACGTTCTCCTGGCCCAGCTGCTGGAACAGCGGCTCGTTGCCGAGGCGGCGCGGCGAGTCACCGGTGCACTTCTCCTCGCCGCCCATGATCGCGAACTTGACGCCCGCCATGTGCAGCAGCTCCGCGAAGGCCTTGGTGGTCTTCTTGGCGCGGTCCTCCAGGGCGCCGGCGCAGCCGACCCAGTACAGGTAGTCGACCTCGCTGAGGTCCTCGACGTCCTTGCCGACGATCGGGACCTCGAAGTCGACCTCCTTGGTCCACTCGACGCGCTGCTTCTTGGCCAGACCCCAGGGGTTGCCCTTCTTCTCCAGGTTCTTGAGCATCGTGCCCGCCTCGGACGGGAACGCGGACTCGATCATCACCTGGTAGCGGCGCATGTCGACGATGTGGTCGATGTGCTCGATGTCGACCGGGCACTGCTCCACGCACGCACCGCAGGTGGTGCAGGACCACAGCACGTCCGGGTCGATGACGCCGTTCTCCTCGACCGTGCCGATCAGCGGGCGCTCGGCCTCCGCCAGGGCGGAGGCGGGGACGTCCTTCAGCTGCTCGGCCGTCGCCTTCTCGTTGCCCTCCATGTCCTTGCCGCCGCCGGCCAGCAGGTACGGGGCCTTGGCGTGCGCGTGGTCGCGCAGCGACATGATCAGGAGCTTCGGGGAGAGGGGCTTGCCGGTGTTCCAGGCGGGGCACTGGGACTGGCAGCGGCCGCACTCGGTGCAGGTGGAGAAGTCGAGGATGCCCTTCCAGGAGAACTGCTCGACCTGGGAGACGCCGAAGACGTCGTCCTCGCCCGGGTCCTCGAAGTCGATCTCCTTGCCGCCGGAGGTCATCGGCTGGAGCGCGCCCAGCGCCGTGGAGCCGTCGGAGTTCCGCTTGAACCAGATGTTCGGGAAACCGAGGAAGCGGTGCCAGGCCACACCCATGTTCGTGTTGAGCGAGACCGTGATCATCCAGGTGAAGGACGTGACGATCTTGAGCGCCGCGAAGAAGTAGGTGAGGTTCTGGAGCGTGCCCAGGCTCAGTCCGTCGAGGGCGGCGATCAGCGGGTACGAGGCGAAGAAGCCGGGCTCCCAGCCGGTCACGTGGTGCTGGGCACCCTCCAGGGCGCGCAGCGTCATGATGCAGACGCCGACGATCAGGATGACGGCTTCGACGAAGTACGCCTGGCCCGTCTTGGAGCCCGTGAAGCGGGACTTGCGGCCCGCCCCGCCCGGCCTGTTCAGCTGCCGGATCACGATCAGGGTCAGGATGCCGAGGACCGTCATCAGGCCGAGGAACTCGGTGAAGATCTCGTACGGCAGCCAGTCGCCGATGATCGGGATCAGCCAGTCGGCCTGGAAGAGCTGGCCGAAGGCGTTGACGATCGTGAGGAGCAGCGAGAAGAAGCCGACCGCCACGAACCAGTGCGCCACGCCGACGACGCCCCAACGGTTCATGCGGGTGTGGCCGAGGAACTCCTTGGCCAGCGTGATGGTGCGCTGCTTCGGGTCGCCGGTGCGCGTGCCCGCGGGTACGGGCTGGCCGAGCTTCACGAAGCGGTAGATCTGCGCGATGGCACGGCCGAACAGCGCGACGGCTACCACCGTGATGACCAGCGACACGATGATCGCGGCGAGTTGCATGAGGGGCTCCTCGAGCGGGCCTGCGAGGCGGAGCGCCGACACAGTCCAGTATGGCGCTACTAAGCGGTAACTTATTCAGTCAAGCTGAGGTTACCCAGTTCTAGGGCCGCACTGTAGTTGTGTGCCCGGTGATCTGTGTCGCTCAGGTGACCCTTCGCGGGCCGGCGGCCGCCCGCGGGGTACGCGCGAGGATGCCCAGATCCATGCCGAGCCAGTGGTTCTCCACGTAGTGGCGGTCCAGCAGGTCCATCTCCTCCCAGGGCAGCCCGGACCGTGCGCTGACCTGCCAGAGCCCGGTGATTCCGGGCCGTACGAAGAGCCGGTCGGCGGATCCTGGTGCGCCGGGCGGCAGCGGGCGCGGCCCCACGAGGGACATCTCGCCGCGCACCACGCTGATGAGCTGGGGCAGCCGGTCGAGGGCGTGGCGCCGCAGCGGCCCGTCCGGAGCTGTGCGGAATCTCCAGGTCCGGTACGGCCGGCCGCCGAGGCCGGCGGCGGGTTCGCGGACGAAGACCCGGCCGCCCCGGGTGGCGTACAGGGCGGCGGCGACGGCGAGCAGCGGCAGTGCGAGCAGGCCGAGCAGGGTCAGCGCGCCGACGAGGTCGAACACCCGCTTGGCGGGCGGCGGGGAGAGCGGCAGCGGCATGCAGGCACCGTGCCCGATGGGTGCGCCCCGGCCGTGGCGCCGCGCGGCGGCGGTCCCTCGCTCGGCCCTCTCTGCAGCCGGGAGGCAATGTGTGCAGCCGGGAGCATGGATTGCGCGTAAGGGCTGCCTAAAGGTTGAGCCCCCTCGACTCACCTCTGTTGACGTCGGCGCAGCGATGCGGCATGGTTGAGTCTGTTCCACTCAAGTCAGCTGGAGGAATCAAAATGGCTCGTGCGGTCGGCATCGACCTGGGCACCACCAACTCCGTCGTCAGCGTTCTCGAAGGCGGCGAGCCCACCGTCATCACCAACGCCGAGGGCGCCAGGACCACGCCGTCCGTCGTCGCCTTCGCCAAGAACGGCGAGGTCCTCGTCGGCGAGGTTGCCAAGCGTCAGGCGGTCACGAACGTGGACCGCACCATCCGGTCGGTGAAGCGCCACATGGGCACCGACTGGAAGATCAACCTGGACGGCAAGGACTTCAACCCGCAGCAGATGAGCGCCTTCATCCTGCAGAAGCTGAAGCGCGACGCCGAGGCCTACCTGGGCGAGAAGGTCACCGACGCGGTCATCACCGTGCCGGCGTACTTCAACGACTCGGAGCGCCAGGCCACCAAGGAGGCCGGTGAGATCGCGGGTCTGAACGTCCTGCGCATCGTCAACGAGCCCACCGCGGCCGCCCTGGCCTACGGCCTCGACAAGGACGACCAGACCATCCTCGTCTTCGACCTCGGTGGCGGCACCTTCGACGTGTCCCTCCTGGAGATCGGCGACGGCGTCGTCGAGGTGAAGGCCACCAACGGTGACAACCACCTCGGTGGTGACGACTGGGACCAGCGCGTCGTCGACTACCTGGTGAAGCAGTTCGCCAACGGCCACGGCGTGGACCTGTCCAAGGACAAGATGGCGCTCCAGCGTCTGCGCGAGGCCGCCGAGAAGGCGAAGATCGAGCTGTCCTCCTCCACGGAGACCACGATCAACCTGCCCTACATCACGGCGTCCGCCGAGGGCCCGCTGCACCTGGACGAGAAGCTCACCCGCGCTCAGTTCCAGCAGCTGACCGAGGACCTCCTGCAGCGCTGCAAGACCCCCTTCCACAACGTCATCAAGGACGCGGGCATCAGCCTCTCCGAGATCGACCACGTGGTCCTGGTCGGCGGCTCCACCCGCATGCCCGCCGTCGCCGAGCTCGTCAAGGAGCTGACCGGCGGCAAGGAGGCCAACAAGGGTGTGAACCCGGACGAGGTCGTCGCCATCGGCGCCACCCTCCAGGCCGGTGTGCTCAAGGGTGAGGTCAAGGACGTCCTGCTCCTCGACGTGACCCCGCTGTCCCTCGGCATCGAGACCAAGGGCGGCATCATGACCAAGCTCATCGAGCGCAACACGACCATCCCGACCAAGCGGTCGGAGATCTTCACGACGGCCGAGGACAACCAGCCGTCCGTGCAGATCCAGGTCTACCAGGGCGAGCGCGAGATCGCGGCGTACAACAAGAAGCTCGGCATGTTCGAGCTGACCGGCCTGCCGCCGGCCCCGCGCGGTGTCCCGCAGATCGAGGTCTCCTTCGACATCGACGCCAACGGCATCATGCACGTGACCGCGAAGGACCTCGGCACGGGCAAGGAGCAGAAGATGACCGTCACCGGCGGCTCTTCGCTCGCCAAGGACGAGGTCGACCGGATGCGCCAGGAGGCCGAGCAGTACGCGGAGGAGGACCAGCGCCGCCGCGAGGCCGCCGAGACCCGCAACCAGGCCGAGCAGCTCGTGTACCAGACGGAGAAGTTCGTCAAGGACAACGAGGACAAGGTCCCGGCCGAGGTCAAGACCGAGGTCGAGTCCGCCGTCGCCGAGCTGAAGGAGAAGCTCAAGGGCGAGGACACGGCCGAGATCCGCACCGCGACCGAGAAGGTCGCCGCGGTCAGCCAGAAGCTCGGCCAGGCGATCTACGCCGACGCGCAGGCCGCCCAGGGCGCCGCGGGTGCCGCTGCCGGTGACGCGGGCCAGGCCAAGGCCGACGACGACGTCGTCGACGCCGAGATCGTCGACGACGAGAAGCCGAAGGGCGGCGCTGCCTGATGTCGGAGGAGACCCCGGGCTTCGAGGAGAAGCCCGAAGTCCCCGCCGACGGCACGCCCGAGGAGCCGAAGGCCGCCGACTCCGCCGACAAGGCGGAGGGGGCGGCCCCGGCCGGGGACGCAAGCGCACCGGATGTCGCTCTGCTGGCGCAGCTGGACCAGGCCCGTACCGCGCTCTCCGAGCGCACCGCGGACCTCCAGCGGCTCCAGGCCGAGTACCAGAACTACCGCCGCCGGGTCGAGCGGGACCGGGTCACGGTCAAGGAGATCGCCGTCGCGAGCCTCCTGACCGAGCTCCTGCCCACCCTCGACGACATCGGCCGCGCCCGTGAACACGGCGAGCTGGTCGGCGGCTTCAAGTCGGTGGCCGAATCGCTGGAGACGGTCGCCGCCAAGATGGGCCTGCAGCAGTTCGGCAAGGAGGGCGAGCCCTTCGACCCGATGATCCACGAGGCCCTGATGCACAGCTACGCGCCGGACGTCACCGAGACGACCTGCGTGGCGATCCTGCAGCCTGGGTACCGGATCGGCGAGCGTACGATCCGCCCCGCGCGGGTCGCGGTGGCCGAGCCCCAGCCCGGGGCGGCGGCTCCCAAGTCGGAGGACTCGGAAGAGTCCGCCGACAAGAAGGACAGTGAATAGCAGCAGCGGCACCGCCGGCAGTACCTGGGAGGAGGGACGTCGATGAGCACGAAGGACTTCGTGGAGAAGGACTACTACAAGGTTCTCGGCGTCCCCAAGGACGCCACCGAGGCCGAGATCAAGAAGGCGTACCGGAAGCTCGCCCGCGAGTTCCACCCGGACGCCAACAAGGGCGACGTCTCGGCGGAGGAGCGCTTCAAGGAGATCTCCGAGGCGAACGACATCCTCGGCGACCCCAAGAAGCGCAAGGAGTACGACGAGGCGCGCGCCCTCTTCGGCAACGGTGGCTTCCGTCCCGGCCCGGGCGCCGGCGGCGGTACGTTCAACTTCGACCTGGGTGACCTCTTCGGAGGCACCCAGGGCGGGGCGGGCGGCGGCTTCGGCGGCGGCGGCATCGGCGACATGTTCGGCGGCCTGTTCAACCGGGGCGGCGCCGGCACGGGAACCCGTACCCAGCCGCGTCGCGGCCAGGACATCGAGTCCGAGGTGACGCTCAGCTTCACCGAGGCGGTGGACGGGGCCACGGTCCCGCTCCGGATGTCCTCCCAGGCCCCCTGCAAGGCCTGCTCCGGCACCGGCGACAAGAACGGCACCCCCCGGGTGTGCCCGACCTGCGTCGGCACCGGCCAGGTCTCCCGCGGCAGCGGCGGCGGCTTCTCGCTGACCGACCCCTGCGCGGACTGCAAGGGCCGCGGCCTCATCGCCGAAACCCCCTGCGAGGTCTGCAAGGGCAGCGGCCGGGCCCGGTCCTCCCGCACCATGCAGGTCCGGATCCCGGCGGGCGTCTTCGACGGCCAGCGGATCCGGCTGCGCGGCAAGGGCGCGCCCGGCGAGCGCGGCGGCCCGGCCGGCGACCTGTACGTGGTGGTCCACGTGGACACCCACCCGGTCTTCGGCCGCAAGGACGACAACCTGACGGTGACCGTCCCGGTGTCCTTCGCGGAGGCCACCCTGGGCGGCGAGATCCGGGTGCCCACCCTGGGCGGCCCGCCGGTCACGCTGAAGCTGCCTCCGGGCACGCCGAACGGCCGTACGATGCGCGCACGCGGCAAGGGCGCGGTCCGCAAGGACGGCACCCGTGGCGACCTGCTCGTGACGGTGGAGGTGGCGGTGCCCACCACCCTGTCGGAGAAGGCCCGCGAGGCGCTGGAAACGTACCGGGAGGCCACGGTGGACGAAGACCCCCGGTCCGCCCTGTTCGAGGCAGCGAAGGGAGCATGAGATGGACGGCCGACGACGTAATCCCTATCAACTGACGGATGAGACTCCGGTCTACGTGATCTCGGTCGCCGCTCAGCTCTCCGGTCTGCACCCGCAGACCCTCCGCCAGTACGACCGGCTCGGTCTGGTCTCCCCGGACCGGACGGCCGGCCGTGGCCGTCGCTACTCGGCCCGCGACATCGAACTGCTCCGCACGGTCCAGGCGCTCTCCCAGGACGAGGGCATCAACCTGGCCGGCATCAAGCGCATCATCGAGCTGGAGAACCAGGTCGCCGCCCTCCAGCAGCGGGTCGCCGAGCTGTCGGCGGCCGTCGACGGCGCGGCGGTCGCCATGCAGCAGCGCGAGGCGCAGGTCCACGCCTCGTACCGGCGCGACCTGGTCCCGTACCAGGACGTGCAGCAGACCAGCGCGCTGGTCGTGTGGCGGCCCAAGCGCCCGCAGGACTGAGGCGGAGGAGCGGGACGCTCAGGACGGACATCGAAGAGGCCCCCGCCCGGGAAACCGGGTCGGGGGCCTCCTCGTGCCCTCGGCAGGTGAAGGCGGAGCTCACTCCTCCGGGCGGCTGAGGATCCCCGACTGTGCGATGAGGTAGCCCAGTTGGGCCCGGCTGCCGCTGCCGAGGGTGCTGGCCAGCTTGGCGATGTGCGCCCGGCAGGTCCGTACGTTCATGCCGAGCCGGCGCGCGATGGCCTCGTCCACGTGCCCCTCGATGAGGAGTTGGGCTATCGAGCGCTGCACGCCCGATATCCCCGACGGCGTCGGATCGTACGGAATCTCCTCCAGCAGGGGCGTGGCCCGGCGCCACAGCTGCTCGAACACCTTGATGAGGTATTCGACGAGCCCGGGGTGGCGCAGTTCGAGGGCGACGCTGCGGTCGTCGCTGGCGGGGATGAAGGCGACGGTGCGGTCGAAGATGATGAGGCGCTCGATGAGTTCCTCGAGGGTGCGGATCTCCACCTTGCCCGCGGATATCCGCTCGACGTAGGCGAGCGTGCCCTGGCTGTGCCGGGCGGTGTGCTGGTAGAGCGTGCGGATGCTGACCCCGCGGTCGGTCAGCGGCTGGTCGCGCTCCAGCGCCTGCGTGAGGGCGTCTATGGGGCGGGCGCCGCCGGGCTGCACGGTGAGCATCTCCGTGTGGCATTCGGCGGTGGCGAGGTTCAGCGCCGCGTTGATGCGGTCGAATCCCTCGAGCACGGTGATCGCGTGCGTGGGCGCGGGAGTCAGCGCGCTGATGGCCATGAATGGCTCAAACGCTTCCGCCAGCTCGATCGACGTCCTGCGGCGTTGCAGGATTTCCCGCTCGATGGGGTGCAGCCGCTGGGCGAGCGCGACGGTGGGGGGAACCGGGCGGAGCCAGTTGGCGTCATCCGGATCCGGGTGCAGCAGCGCGAATTCCAGCAGGCAGGGGGTGTATTCGACCTCCGCGCGGGCTATACGCCCGGAGCTGAGGGCAGTGGCGTAGAGCTCGGCGCCGGGAGCGCACAGTTCCGTCACCGGGTGGGGATGTGTCTGTTCCGCACCTTTTTTCGGCATATCTCCCACCCCCAGGGTCTTGCATCTACAGGAACATGATGCACCGCCACGGTGGCGTCGGCGTGGCTCGATAAGTCATCGTCTGTCATGCGGGGGAGAGGAATCCATCCAGTGAGGACGAAGTCGACCATGTACAAGAGATTGCTTCGCTCGGTGGTTGCCGTTGCTCTCTCCACAGTTGTGGCTTACGGGGTGGCCGGCGGCGACACAGCCACGTTGGCGGGGATACCCGAGGACAGCGGCTGGACCAGTGCTCCGGTGGACAGCGGGTGGACGCTCAGCCCTCTGGACAGTGGGTGGACCACCCTGCCCGAGAAGGGTGTCGCATGACCCCCGACGACCGCGACTTCCGGCGGGAAATGGCCTCCGCCTACCGATCCGGGTGGCAGTTCATCGATCTTGTCACGGCGATCCCCCACGCCGGCGACTCGTTGATGGTCACCCTCTTCGGCCAGCCCATCGTCATCGTGCGCGAGGAGGACGAGGACGTCCGCGCCTACCGCTGCCTGCGCCGCCCCCGAGGTGCTCCGCAACCCGTTCGTTGCGAGGTCCGGTACGGCATGGTCTTCGTCAATCTGGATCAGCGTGACCACCAGCTCTTCGAGCCCGATATCACCACCGCCACCCCCCGCAGTGCCTGAAGCGATTCCCCCGTCGTTGAAGATCGCTCAGGCGCTTCCCCCACACAACGGCGCCATCGTGGACCTGAACACGATGGCGCCGTTGTGATGTCCGCGTCCAGTACCTGAACCGGACAAGGTGAAAGACGAACTTCAGGCCCGGCCCATGGCCCGGTCCAGCGTGATCTCGATGACCACCCGGTCCGGGTTGGGCGACGGGGTCCGCTCGTAGCGCTCCGCGTAGCGCGCCACCGCCTCGGCGACCGAGGCCTCGTCCGTACGGATCACCGCGCGGCCCTCCAGGGTGGCCCAGCGGCGCCCCTGCATCTGGCAGACCGCGACCCGGGCCCGTCCCGGCTGCGCCGCCAGCACGTTGCGGACCTTCTTGCTGTTCTTGTTGCTGATCACCCGTGCCAGCCCGGCCTCCGGGTCGTACGTCACGCCCACCGGCACCACGTGCGGGGTGCCGTCCGGGCGCGGGGTGGTCAGGGTGCAGACGTGCCGCTCCCGCCAGAAGGCGAGGTACTCGGGCGTCGGGTTGAGTACGTCGTGGGACATGGGCGAAGCGTACTCGGACGCCCACAACCGGCCTTGAGTGGAATAGACTCAACTTTGTACACGTTGATTCTGTCAGTATCTGTGTGACCAGCCATATCTGTGGACCGGAACGGAGAGGAGAAGCCGCACGTGGACGCCGAGCTGACCAACAAGAGCCGGGACGCGCTGAACGCCGCCACCAGCAGGGCCGTGAAGGACGGCCACCCGGACCTGACCCCCGCGCATCTGCTGCTGGCGCTGCTCGCCGGCCAGGACAACGAGAACATCATCGACCTGCTGGCCGCCGTCGACGCCGACCAGGCCGCGGTACGCTCCGGCGCCGAGCGGATCCTCGCCGGCCTGCCCAGCGTCACCGGATCGACCGTCGCGCCCCCGCAGCCCAGCCGCGACCTCCTCGCCGTACTGGCGGAGGCGGACAGCCGGGCCGGGAAGCTCGGCGACGACTACCTCTCCACCGAACACCTCCTCATCGCCATCGCCGCCAAGGGCGGCGCCGCCGGTGAGGTCCTGGACAAGCAGGGCGCGAGCGCGAAGAGGCTGCTCGACGCCTTCGAGAACGTACGAGGAGGACGGCGGGTGACCACCCCCGACCCCGAGGGCCAGTACAAGGCCCTGGAGAAGTTCGGCACCGACTTCACGGCCGCGGCCCGCGAGGGCAAGCTCGACCCGGTGATCGGCCGCGACCACGAGATCCGCCGCGTCGTCCAGGTCCTGTCCCGCCGCACGAAGAACAACCCGGTGCTCATCGGCGAACCCGGCGTCGGCAAGACCGCCGTCGTCGAGGGCCTGGCCCAGCGCATCGTGAAGGGCGACGTCCCGGAGTCCCTCAAGAACAAGCGCCTGGTCGCCCTGGACCTCGGCGCCATGGTGGCCGGCGCCAAGTACCGGGGCGAGTTCGAGGAGCGCCTGAAGAGCGTCCTCGCCGAGATCAAGTCCAGCGACGGCCAGATCGTCACCTTCATCGACGAGCTGCACACCGTCGTCGGCGCGGGCGCCGGCGGCGACTCCGCCATGGACGCCGGCAACATGCTCAAGCCCATGCTGGCCCGCGGCGAACTGCGGATGGTCGGCGCGACCACCCTCGACGAGTACCGCGAGCGGATCGAGAAGGACCCGGCGCTGGAGCGGCGCTTCCAGCAGGTGCTGGTCGCCGAGCCGACGGTGGAGGACACCATCGCGATCCTCCGCGGCCTCAAGGGCCGCTACGAGGCCCACCACAAGGTGGTCATCAACGACAGCGCCCTGGTCGCCGCCGCCACCCTCTCCGACCGGTACATCACCTCCCGCTTCCTCCCCGACAAGGCGATCGACCTGGTCGACGAGGCCGCCTCCCGGCTGCGCATGGAGATCGACTCCTCCCCGGTGGAGATCGACGAGCTCCAGCGCGCCGTGGACCGGCTGCGGATGGAGGAGCTGGCGCTCAAGAACGAGTCCGACCCCGCCTCCAAGGAGCGGCTGGAGAAGCTGCGCAAGGACCTCGCCGACAAGGAGGAGGAGCTGCGCGGCCTGACCGCCCGCTGGGAGAAGGAGAAGCAGGGCCTCAACCGGGTCGGCGCCCTCAAAGAGCGCCTCGACGACCTGCGCGGCCAGGCCGAGCGGGCCCAGCGCGACGGCGACTTCGACACCGCCTCCAAGCTGCTGTACGGGGAGATCCCCGCGCTGGAGCGCGAGCTGGCGGCGGCCACCGAGGCCGAGCAGGAGGCCGCCAAGGACACCGGCGCCAAAAACACCATGGTCAAGGAGGAGGTCGGCCCCGACGACATCGCGGACGTGGTCGGCTCCTGGACCGGCATCCCGGCCGGCCGGCTGCTGGAGGGCGAGACCCAGAAGCTGCTGCGCATGGAGCAGGAGCTGGGCCGCCGCCTGATCGGCCAGTCCGAAGCCGTGCGCGCCGTGTCGGACGCGGTCCGCCGCACCCGCGCGGGCATCGCCGACCCGGACCGCCCGACCGGCTCCTTCCTGTTCCTGGGACCGACCGGCGTCGGCAAGACCGAGCTGGCCAAGGCCCTTGCCGACTTCCTCTTCGACGACGAGCGGGCCATGGTCCGGATCGACATGTCGGAGTACGGCGAGAAGCACAGCGTGGCCCGGCTGGTCGGCGCCCCGCCCGGCTACGTGGGCTACGAGGAGGGCGGCCAGCTGACCGAGGCGGTCCGCCGGCGACCGTACAGCGTGGTGCTGCTGGACGAGGTGGAGAAGGCCCACCCGGAGGTCTTCGACATCCTGCTGCAGGTGCTGGACGACGGCCGGCTCACCGACGGCCAGGGCCGGACCGTGGACTTCCGGAACACCATCCTGATCCTCACCTCCAACCTGGGCTCCCAGTTCCTGATGGACCCGACGACGAGCGAGGAGGTCAAGCGGAACCAGGTCCTGGAGCTGGTCAGGTCCACCTTCAAGCCGGAGTTCCTGAACCGGCTCGACGACCTGGTGGTCTTCCACCCCCTCGGCCCGTCGGAGCTGTCCCGGATCGCCGAGCTGCAGATCGAGCGGCTGGCGAAGCGGCTGGCCGAGCGGCGGCTCACCCTGGACGTCACGCCGCAGGCCCTGGCCTGGCTGGCGGACAAGGGCAACGACCCGGCGTACGGCGCCCGCCCCCTGCGCAGGCTGATCCAGACGGCCGTCGGCGACCGGCTCGCCCGGGAGATCCTGGCCGGCGAGGTCAAGGACGGCGACACCGTCCGGGTCGACGTGGCGGGCGAAGACCTGCTGGTCGGGAAGGCCCTGTGAGGCTCTGTGAGCGGATGCTGACGCAGCGCTCCGGGCGGATCCTGTCCGCCCGGAGCGGATAGCGGTGGCGGGGCTTGCCAGGGGGTAGGCGCGATGGGGGAGGATGACTTCATCCGCACGAAGGGAAATACACGGTGAGCATCGACCCGGCCTCGATTCCGAATTTCGGGGGACAGCCCGAACCGCAGGCCTCAGGACCGGCGGGCCCCGTCGTCCCTGACCAGGATCTGGTCAAGCAGCTGCTGGAGCAGATGGAACTCAAGTACGTCGTCGACGACGAGGGTGACCTCGCGGCGCCGTGGGAGGAGTTCCGTACGTACTTCATGTTCCGCGGAGAGGGCGAGCAGCAGGTCTTCTCGGTGCGGACGTTCTACGACCGCCCGCACGCGATCGACGAGAAGCCCCAGCTTCTCGAGTCGATCGACGACTGGAACCGCCGCACCCTGTGGCCCAAGGTCTACAGCCACACCCACGACGACGGCTCGGTCCGCCTGATCGGCGAGGCGCAGATGCTGATCGGCACCGGCGTCTCCCTGGAGCACTTCGTGTCCTCCACGGTCAGCTGGGTCCGCGCCTCCATCGAGTTCGACAAGTGGCTCGTCGAGCAGCTCGGCCTGGAGCAGGAGATCGACTCTGCCGACGGCGAGGACAAGGGCGACGACCAGGAGTAACCCTGGACCCACAGGTCACGCACGTCACAACGGCAACGGGGCGCTGAGCAGCAGGTACGTCCCGTAGCCGTACGAGAGCCCGGCCAGTGCGGCGGTCACCGCGACCGCCGTCCTAGGCCGGGCTCGCGCCATTGCGGCCGCCGCCGGCAGCAGCAGCGGGAAGGCCGGCAGCAGGAACCTCGGCTTCGACTCGAAGAACCCGGCCCCGCCGAGCGTGATCACCAGCAGGGTGCCGGTGTACACCAGCAGCGGCAGCGGCGCCCAGGCGCGCGCCAGCAGCACCGCCATCACCAGGGCCACCACGATCACCACCGGCACCACGGTGGTGACCAGCGGGGTGTCCCGGGTCAGCACCTGCCCGACGGACCCGGCCACCCCCCAGCCGAAGTCGAAGTACGACCCCCAGCCGCGCTGCACCGCGAAGTACCCGCCGACCGGATCGCCCCGCCGCACCCCCACGGCCAGCAGGTACGCCGCCCAGCCCGCCGGCGCCAGCAGCCCGGCCGCCCACACCCGCAGCGGAGCCTCCGGCCGCAGCAGCAGCTCGTACAGCGCGGCCACCGACACCGCGGCCGCGACGGCTATCCCGGTCGGCCGGGTCAGCCCGGCGAGCACCGCCAGCCCCGCCGCCCACAGCCAGCGGCCGCGCAGGACCGCGTACAGGGCCCAGGCGGCGAGGGCGGCGAGCAGCGCCTCGGTGTACGCGATGCCGAGCACCACCGAATGCGGCAGCACCCCCCACAGCACCACCAGCAGCAGCCCGGCCCGCGCCCCGGCGACCAGTTCCCCGACCCGGTACACCCCGACCGCGCCGACGACCGCGGCCCCCCAGGCCACCAGCAGGCCGGCGCCGGCCGGCCCCACCCACGGCAGGAGCGCGCCGACGCCCCGCATCAGCCCGGGGTACAGCGGGAAGAACGCGAGATCGCTCTGCACGGAGTCGATCTCCGGCCACACCTGCGTCCGCCCGTACCCCTGCTCGGCTATCCCGATGTACCAGACGGAGTCCCAGGACGCCCCGAGCACCCCGACGGGATCCTTCCCGGCCCACCACGCGGAGACGGCCACCAGGAGAACCCCGAGCGCCCGCACGGCCACGAACCCCGCAACGGCCACCACCCCCCAACCGACCCCGCCCCCACTGCCCCCCGCTTCCTGGCGCCGCCCGGCGGGGGCGGCGGCGGTGGCTATGCCCCCCGGCGTGCTCACAGCCGCTGCAGGCGGGTGGCCGCCTCCTCCAGGACGTCCGTGCGCTTGCAGAAGGCCCAGCGGACCTGGGTGCGGCCCGCTTCCTTGTCGTCGTAGAAGACCGAGTTGGGGATGGCGACGACTCCGCAGCGGTCCGGGAGGGAGCGGCAGAAGGCGAGGCCGTCCTTTTCGCCGAGGGGGGCGATGTCGGTGGTGATGAAGTACGTGCCCTGGGGGCGGAACACCTCGAAGCCGGCCGCGCGGAGGCCGGCGGTGAGGATGTCCCGCTTGTGGGCCAGGTCGGCGCGGAAGGACTCGTAGTAGCCGTCCGGGAGGGCGAGGGCCTCCGCGATCGCGTACTGGAACGGGCCCGAGGAGACGTACGTCAGGAACTGCTTCGCGGAGCGGACCGCCGAGACCAGGGCGGGGGAGGCGGTCACCCAGCCGACCTTCCAGCCGGTGAAGGAGAACGTCTTGCCGGCCGAGGAGATGGAGACGGTGCGCTCGCGCATGCCGGGCAGGCCGGCGAGGGGGGTGTGGGCGCCTTCGAAGACCAGGTGCTCGTAGACCTCGTCGGTGACGACCAGGAGGTCGCGCTCGACGGCGAGTTCGGCGATCGCGGCGAGCTCGGCGCCCGTCAGGACCGCGCCGGTCGGGTTGTGCGGGGTGTTCAGCAGGAGCAGCCGGGTGCGCGGGGTGACGGCGCGCCGGAGTTCGTCCAGGTCGAGGGCGAAGACCCCGTCGCGGGGGCGGAGCGTGACCGGGACCCGGGTGGCGCCGGCCATCGCGATGCAGGCCGCGTACGAGTCGTAGAAGGGTTCGAGGGCGATGACCTCGTCGCCCGGTTCGAGGAGGGCGAGCAGGGCCGCCGCGATGGCTTCGGTGGCGCCCGCCGTGACCAGCACCTCCGTGTCGGGGTCGTAGGACAGCCCGTAGAAGCGCTGCTGGTGGGCGGCGATCGCGTTCCGCAGCTCGGGGATGCCGGGGCCGGGCGGGTACTGGTTGCCCCGTCCCGAGAGCACCGCGCGGGAGGCGGCCTCGGCGATCTCGGCCGGGCCGTCGGTGTCGGGGAAGCCCTGGCCCAGGTTGATCGACCCCGTGCGGGCCGCCAGCGCCGACATCTCCGCGAAGATCGTCGTGCCGAAGGCGGCCAGGCGGCGGTTCAGGAAGGGGCGGCTGCCGCCCACAGGTGCGCTCATGACCGCCATCCTGCGGGCAACCTCTGGACTTGCTCAAGTGTGCTTTGGGCGCGTCGCCGTTCGGGCATTTTGACGTCACGCGGGACGGGGGATCCCGCAACTCGGGGGACCGAGGTGAACCGAAGGAGGTGGGAGACCGTGTTCGAGGCTCTCATCGTTGGACTTCCGATCCTTGTCGTGATCGTCATCGGGGCAGCCGTGACCGTGAGCCGGGACACCCGTCCGCACCGTCCGCACCGCACCTCCCGTCGTGGGGGCTCGAGCTGGTGGGTCGGCGACAGCGGCTCGTCCTGCGGCTCCTCCTCCTCGTCCTGTGGCTCGTCCTCGTCCTCCTCCTGCGGTGGCGGGGGCGGCGGCGGTGGGGGTGGAGGCTGCGGCGGCGGCAGCTGACACGGGGCAGCTCGGCGCCGCGCGTGAAAGGGGCGCTCGACGGGGACAACTACCGTCGGGCGTCCTTGCGTTGGCCCACCCTGTGAACATGTGAACTGGGTAGCGCCCGGAGGGATGTAAACCCCAGCAAGTTGGGTAAAAACGCTGTGAGTGCCGTGCCCTTCATGATTCCCTCGGTTGAGTAGACCAGTCCCCGGACCTCCCGGGACTCCCTGTGGACCCGAGCCGGTGACCCGTCACCCCCACCCACGTGTTTTCGGCGGGCACCGGCCCCTCTCCCTCGCGCGTTTGCGGAGCCGACTCATGCTCACGACCCTCCAGACCACCTACACCGACACGCGTGCCGCCGACCTCGCCTGGGCCCTGGGCCGTGACCCGCTGCCCGCCCTGGCCGTACTGAACCTCGAACTGGCGGGCGCGAAGGTGGAGTTGCGCCTGCTCGGGGCCTCTCATCAGGTGCTGCTGGAGGAGGGCGAGGTGCTCTGCTCGGAGACGGTCGCCTGTATCCCCGGCAGCAGTACGCCGCTGCCGCTCGGGGTCGCCAAACGGGTGGGCGACTGGGAGTACGAGTTCGCGGCACGGGTCGAAACCCTGTCGCAGGGCTCGTTCGCGGGGCGCGCGCAGGAGTTGCTCGCGCTCGTGGCCGATCACCCGAACGGGTTGGCGGGCACTTTCCCGGGCAGCCCGCACGCCTTCACCGCGATGCTCGCCCAGCGCCACGAGGGCCAGGTGCGATGGCGGACCTGGCACGCCTACCCGCAGGAAGGGCAGCTGGTGGCCACCCGCACCAGGGTCGGCGTACGGATGGCGGCCGCGGCGCGATAGCGCCGTACGGAGCGCGATCGTTTCTGCAGCGTTACTCCAACTGCCGTAGCCAGTGCCCCGGTTGCACCCATGTGGGTGACCGGATGCGGGCGGGGAGTGACGTACGGTTCGCTGCATGATCGACCGTTCCGCCCCCGGCGGGGTACTCCCGGCGGCGCCGGAGCCGCAGGCGGCGCAGACGAACACAGCGGCCCGGGCCGCGCTGCCGGTGCGGCCGCGGACCGGCCGGCTGCTCGTCCTGGCCACCGTGTTCGTCTGCGCCGCCTGCGGACTCGTATACGAGCTCGAGCTGCTCGCCCTCGCCTCGTACTTGATCGGTGACACGGTCACCCAGGCGTCCGTCGTGCTGTCCGTCATGGTCTTCGCCATGGGGGTGGGCTCGCTCCTCGCCAAACGGCTGCGCGCCGCTCCAGCCGCCGGCTTCGGCGCCGTCGAGGCCGTCCTGGCCCTGGTCGGCGGCCTCTCGGCGACCGCCCTCTACGCCAGCTTCGCCTGGCTGGGGGAGTCCCGGCCCGCCCTGGTCGCCTTCTCGCTGGCCATCGGCATCCTCATCGGCGCCGAGATCCCGCTGCTGATGACCCTGATCCAGCGGATCCGCCGGCAGGACGCGGGCGGCGCCGTCGCCGACCTGTTCGCCGCGGACTACGTCGGGGCCCTCGTCGGCGGCCTGGCCTTCCCCTTCCTGCTGCTCCCGCTGCTCGGCCAGCTCACCGGCGCCATGCTCACCGGCATGGTCAACGCGGCCGCCGGCGGGGCGCTGGTGCTCTGGCTGTTCCGCCGCGACCTGACCCGCCGCGCCCGCTGGCTGCTGCTCGCCGCGAACGCGACCGTGCTGGCGCTGCTCGCCTCCGCCACCGTCCTCGCCGACGACTTCGAGCGGGTCGCGCGCAGCGCCGTCTACGGGGGCGAAGTACGGGTCGCCATCCAGACCGGGGTGCAGGAACTCGTGGTCACCGGGCCCGACAGCGGCTCCCCGCGCTCCCTCGACCTGTACCTCGACGGACGGCTCCGGGTCAGCGGCTACGACGAGTACCGCTACCACGAGGCGCTGGTGCACCCCGCGATGTACGGGCGCCGCGCGCGGGTGCTGGTCCTCGGCGGCGGGGACGGGCTGGCCGCCCGGGAGGTGCTGCGCTACCGGGACGTGGAATCGGTGACCGTGGTGGAACTGGACCCGGGGGTGGTCCGGCTCGCCCGCACCGACCCCATGCTGTCCGCGCTCAACGGCCGGGTGTACACCGACCCCAGGCTCGACGTGGTCACCGCCGACGCCTTCCGCTGGCTCCGCGACCCGGCCGTGCCCAAAGACTGGGACGTGATCATCTCGGACCTGCCGGACCCCGGGATCACTCCCAGCACCAAGCTCTACTCACAGGAGTTCTACGGACTGGCCGCCCGGGCCCTGCGGCCGGACGGACGGATCGCGGTGCACGCGGGGCCCCTCTCCACCCGGCCGCGCACCTACTGGACGGTCGAGTCCACCCTGCGAGCGGCCGGCCTGAGCACCGCCCCCTACTCGGCGGGCGGCCGCCTCTCCGGTTTCGCGGCCGGCCCGGACCGCACCCCGGGCCGGGTGGGCGGAGCCGGCGCCTCCTCCCCGCAGGACTGGGGCTTCGTACTGGCCGGGGCGGGCAGCACCCCGGAACTCGGGGTCGAGCAGGACACCGGGCTGCGCTCGCTGTCCACCACGGCCCTGCGGGCGGCAGCCCGGGACACCGAGCGCCTGCGGATCCGGGGCCTGCCGCCGTCGACGCTCCCGCACCCGCGGTACGCCAGCGCTTCCTGATGCCGCTCCCGTGTGATCCCGGCTCGTGTTCGGGCGGGTGCAAGCGGGGTGAGCCCCGCTACGCTCGCCTCATGGAGCATCAGGTGTTCGTTCCGGTGGCCGCTGACGACCTCCGCGCCGTGCTGCGCGATCCCGTGCGGGTGGCCCGCTGCGTGCCCGGGCTCCAGCAGGACGCCGACGAGGCGTCCGGTCCGCTGGCCGGGCGGCTCAAGCTGCGGGTCGGCGGGCACACCGTGACCTACCGGGGTGCGCTGGCCGTCTCCGAGCCGGAGGCGGACACCTTCGCGATCGAGGGTGAGGGCACCGAGGTCCGCGGCAGCGGCGCGGTCAAGTTCGGCCTGACCCTCCGCCTGGAGCCGGCCGAGGGCGGCACCCGGCTGCACTTCACGGCCGGAGCCGGCGCGGACGGGCGGGCCGCCGCCTTCGACCCGGCGGCCACCGTCACCGCCGTGCAGCGGCTGCTGGACCGGGCCGCCGCCCAGCTGACCGGCGCGGCCCGCGGCCTGCCGGACACGGTCCCGGACACGGCACCGGACACGGACACGGACACGGCACCGGACACCGCCGCCCACGCAGCCGACGCCCCGGGCGCCGAGCCGGCCTCGGAGCCCGGTCCGGACGCGGCCCTCCCGCCGACGATCGAGCCGACGGTCGAGTCGACGGACGAGCTGGGCCCGGACGGCACCGGCTCCGTGTTCGAGACCGACGTACCACCGCCCTCCCTGGACCCCTTCATCGACGCCGAGTTCGGTGACGAATCCCGTCCGCCCGCCGAGGCCGCGCACGCCCGCCGCACGATGATCGGCCGCAGTGCCGAGGAGGTCGACCACGCCCCTCCGCGCGGCCGCTACGCCCCGGTCCCGGCGCCCGACGCCGGTGCCTCCGGCGGGAACCTGCGCTGGCTCGCCCCCGCCGCCCTCGCCCTCGCCGGAGCCGTGGTCTTCGGCCGCGCCCTCCGCCGCCGCCGATAAGGCCCCACACCGCCTAAGGTCGGATCATGACTACGCAACTGAGGGCCGGCGGTGCCGAGGTGACCGTCGACCAGGAGAACGGCTGCCGGATCAGCAGCCTGCGCGTCGACGGTTCGGAACTGCTCCGCCAGGGCGAGAAGTACGGCTGCTTCCCGATGGTCCCCTGGTGCGGCCGGATCGAGCTGGGGCAGTTCCGCAACGGCGGCGAGCGCCACCAGATGCCGGTCAATTCCGCCCCCCACGCCATCCACGGCTTCGGCCGGGACGCCGCCTGGAAGCAGGCCCGGTCCGGCCCCGCCGAGGCCGCCTTCGTCTACGACCTGGCCGACCCGTGGCCCTACCCCGGCCGGGTCACCCAGACCGTCGAACTCACCGAGTCCTCCCTCACCCTCGCCATGGGCATCGAGACCTATGCGGACTCCTTCCCGGCGCAGGCCGGCTGGCACCCCTGGTTCCGGCGCCACCTCGGTTACGGCGAGGACGTACGGATCGGCTTCGAGCCGGAGTGGCAGGAGGAGCGCGGCAAGGACCACCTCCCCACCGGCCGCCGGATCGACCCGCAGCCCGGCCCCTGGGACGACTGCTTCGGCATGCCCTACGGCGTGGACGTCACCCTCACCTGGCCGGGTGCGCTGGAGCTGAGGATCACCAGCCGGGCCGAATGGGTGGTCGTGTACGACGAGGAGCAGGAGGCCGTGTGCGTCGAGCCGCAGAGCGGACCGCCGAACGGGCTGAACACGCTGCCCCGGCTCGTGACGCCTGTCGACCCCCTGGAGGTCGCGACCACCTGGACCTGGCGTCGCCTTTAGGGGTGCCGGCACCCCCTAAGCTGGCCGCATGAGTGACGTGCGTGGTGAGCTGCTCCAGCAGATCAAGGACAAGGCCGTGGTCCACGGCAAGGTGATTCTCTCGTCGGGGCGTGAGGCCGACTACTACATCGACCTCCGCCGGATCACCCTCGACGGCGAGGCGGCGCCGCTGGTCGGCCAGGTCATGCTGGACCTGACCGAGGACCTCGACTTCGACTGCGTCGGCGGCCTGACCCTCGGCGCCGACCCCGTCGCGACCGCCATGCTGCACGCCTCCGCCGCGCGCGGCTCCCGCCTGGACGCCTTCGTGGTCCGCAAGGCGCAGAAGGCCCACGGCATGCAGCGCCGCATCGAGGGCACCGAGGTCAAGGGCCGCCGCTGCCTGGTGGTCGAGGACACCTCGACCACCGGCGGGTCCCCGCTGACCGCGGTCGAGGCCGTCCGCGAGGCCGGCGGCGAGGTCGTCGCCGTCGCGACGATCGTGGACCGCGGTGCCGCCGACGCCATCGCCGAGGCGGGCCTGCAGTACCTCACCGGGTACCGCCTGGAGGACCTCGGTCTGTCCTGACCCGTGGACAGTCCGGTGCCCCGGGGCAACTGGTGACTGAGCCCGGGAACCGGTCCTGACCTGCTCTTTTCCCCGGGGGCGGAGCGTTTCACGTGAAACGCTCCGCTACCGCGGGGGTGGAGTGCGAGCCGGAGTCTGGAAAGATAGGCCCGACGGTGACGTCGCCCCCAGGTCAGGGCCAGTAACCAGACACTCCCGCACATCCAAGGAGCGGACAGATGCCCATCGCAACCCCCGAGATCTACAACGAGATGCTCGACCGGGCGAAGGCAGGCAAGTTCGCCTACCCGGCCATCAACGTGACCTCGACCCAGACCCTGCACGCTGCACTGCGCGGCTTCGCGGAGGCCGAGAGCGACGGCATCATCCAGATCTCCACCGGTGGTGCGGAATTCCTGGGTGGCCAGTACAACAAGGACATGGTCACCGGCGCCGTCGCCCTGGCCGAGTTCGCGCACGTCGTGGCTGCGAAGTACGACATCACGGTCGCGCTGCACACCGACCACTGCCCCAAGGACAAGCTGGACGGCTACGTCCGCCCGCTGCTCGACATCTCCGCCGAGCGCGTGGCCAAGGGCCAGAACCCGCTCTTCCAGTCGCACATGTGGGACGGCTCCGCCGAGACCCTCGCCGACAACCTGGCCATCGGCCAGGAGCTGCTCGCCAAGGCCGCCGCCGCCAAGATCATCCTCGAGGTCGAGATCACCCCGACCGGTGGCGAGGAGGACGGCGTCAGCCACGAGATCAACGACGAGCTGTACACCACCGTCGAGGACGCGATCCGCACCGCCGAGGCCCTGGGCCTGGGCGAGAAGGGCCGCTACCTGCTCGCCGCCTCCTTCGGCAACGTGCACGGCGTCTACAAGCCGGGCAACGTCGTCCTGCGTCCCGAGCTGCTGAAGGACCTGCAGCAGGGTGTCGGCGAGAAGTACGGCAAGACCTCCCCGTTCGACTTCGTCTTCCACGGCGGCTCCGGCTCCACCGAGCAGGAGATCGCCACCGCGCTGGAGAACGGCGTCGTGAAGATGAACCTCGACACCGACACCCAGTACGCCTTCACCCGCCCGGTCGCGGACCACATGTTCCGCAACTACGACGGTGTCCTGAAGGTCGACGGCGAGGTCGGCAAGAAGTCCACCTACGACCCGCGCACCTGGGGCAAGCTGGCCGAGGCGAGCATGGCCAAGCGCGTCACCGAGGCCTGCGCCAACCTGCGTTCCACCGGCACCAAGCTCAAGTAAGCGGCTTGGGCGGCCGGTCGGCCGCTGCTGACCGAGAAGGGCCCTGCCCCGCCTGTCCCCCGACGGGCGGGACGGGGCCCTTTGGCTTTCCCCGGAGGTAAGGCGCCGTCTGGCGGCCGGCACCTGGACCCAAGCCGAAGTGAAACATACTTGTGGGTGTGGAACTACTCCCCACCTGCGCATCCGCCCTGGTGAAGGGCAGGAAACCAGCCGAACCCCGTCATGATTCGGCCAGGATTGCCCCCTTCTGTACGACCGGATCGGGTCGGGTATTTTTTCCCCTGACCAGGGCGGCGTACCCGGAGGTACTTTTCTGGTCCGCACCCGCCGTGCCGCACCGGCATATGCGGTGTGAAATCGTACTCCGGGGTATGCAACCGGGCCATCGAGAGGGACTTGGCGGCAGATGAGGACGGAACGACCGCAGGCGAAGCAGGACCGGGCCGTGCGGACGCGGCAGGCCATCCTGGAAGCCGCGGCCGTGGTCTTCGAGGACTGCGGCTACGACGCGGCGAAGCTCGCGGACATCGTCCGGCTGGCGAACGTCACCAAGGGCGCGCTCTACTTCCACTTCGACTCGAAGGAAGACCTGGCACAGGCCGTCATCGACGCGCAGGTGGCCATGGAACCCGTCTACCTCCCGCAGGAGTTCCGGGTCCAGGAGTTCGTCGACGTCGGGATGATCTTCTCGCACCGGCTCCGGCACGACGTGCTGATGCGCGGCAGCGCCCGGCTCACGCTGGAGAACACCGGCCGCGACCTGGACCGGGCGGCCCCCTACCAGGGCTGGATCGACCTGCACACCGCCCTGATGACGGAGGCCAAGGCCCGCGGCGAGCTGCTCGCGCACGTGAACCCGGCCGACCCCGCCCGGCTCGTCGTGGGCTCCTTCGCCGGACTCAACGTCATGTCGCACACCCTCGGACTGGACCTGGACCTGGAGGTGTCGGCGCTCTACACGAGCGTGATGCCGAGCCTGGTGATCCCCGCCCTGGCGGTCCGGCTCGACACCGCACCCGGGCGGGGCGCCCGGGCGCTGCACGGGCCGCAGGAGGCGCGGCAGTGCGAGTGCGCCGGCACCCGGCTCTCGGCCCCGGCCGAACCCCGCGCCACCGAACCCCGCGCCACCGAACCCTGCCGCCCCGCCGAGCCCTGCCCCGCCGAACCCGGCGTGCCCCGACCCGGCATGCCCTGACCCGACACCGCCTGAGGTCGCCGGGCACCCCTCCGCACCCCCAATCCCCCGCCGAACACGGGCGGTTCGCCGGTGCGCCCCGGCCGGCCGAGAGAGGAGCGGGTAGGTTTTGCCGAAAAAGATAGCGGTATTATTTTTTTGGGCAGGGTGGCGTCCCGCCCCGACGTGTCCCGGGGGAGAAGTGTGTGGATATCGACGTGCTCGGAGGGCTCCGTGTCCGTGAGAACGGCCTGCCCGTGGTCCCTGCCGCGCGACCCGTGCGACAGCTCCTCGCGGTGCTCGCCGCATACGCCGACCAGCTGGTTCCGGCCACCGCACTGGCCGGTGAACTCGCCGTCCACACCCCGGCCGAGCAGACCCGGACCGTCCTGCTCGACTCCGTGCACCGGCTGCGCGGGCTACTGGCCGGGGCGGCCGATGCGGCAGGCCGGCGCACCCCCGAGACCGTCCTGGTCTCGCTCCCCGGCGGATACCTGCTCGACACCGGCGGCGGCCGGAGCGACCTCCGCGAGTTCGCCCGCGAGGCCGGAGCCGGCTACCGGGCCATGTCCCGGCGCGAGTTCGAGACCGCGGCCCGGCGCCTGCGAGGCGCGCTCGGGCTGTGGCGGGGGCCGGCCTTCGACGGGATAGCGGCCGGCCCCCTGCTGGCCGAGCGGATCGAGGGCCTGGAGCAGACCCGGCGCTCGGTCCTCACCCAGTGGGTGGAGGCCCAACTGGCCCTGGGGCGGCACCGTGAACTGCGCGCCGAACTCCGGACCGCCGGAGCCGGCCGGGCCCTCGACACCTACCCGGAGCTGGCCAGGGTCCTCGGACCGGACTTCGGGCGCAGCCCGGCGGTCACGACCCGAGCCGTGCGCCGCACGCTCCTGGGCGGAGTGATCTGATCGGCCCACGTTCCGTCAGAAGTCCGAAAGACGTCACAACCGTCCGGTCTCATACGTCAGTTGTTGTGGTGGAAGCGAGTTGACGTATCCGTTCCGGTTCTCTGGAATCCCAAGAATTCGGCGGATACTTTTCTATGCGAGAAGGGGTGCGTGCGGTATGGAGAGCGTCGCAAGCGACTCTGGCTGGACTGTCCATGACCTCGGCCGACGGGGCGAGGAATGGAACGAATGGCAAGAAAAACGCTTCTGATCGCGGTGCTCCACCGCGGCCCGCAGGGCCGCGCCTCTCCGCTGGCGTTCGCCGCCCGGGACGGAGCCGCCGAAGCCGGCGTACGCAGTGTGCTGGTCGGCGCCGAGGGCCTCGGCGAGGCCCAGTGGGCGCTGCTGGAGGCGGCCGGCGGCTACGTGTTCGGGGCGCCCCTTCCGGCGGAGGCCGCGGACCGGCGGAGCAGCTGGGCGGGCCGGCCGGCCGGCGGGTTCACCGAAGACGTGCCCGGTGCCGACCCGTACGAACGGCAGCGCCGGATGGCGGCCTCCGCCGCCCGGCTCGGCCTGCGGTGGATCGTGCCGGAGGTGCTGCCCAGCTGGTACTCGGCCTGCGACAACGAGTCCGCACTGGACGCCGTACGCCAGGTCGGGGGCCTCGTGGCACACACCCTCCGCGCCGGCCTGGCCGCCTCGGACGGCCACGAAGGCCGGGAGCGCCACGACGACCGAAGCAGCCACGACAGCCGGGCCGACCTGCTCGGCCTGACCCGGCTCACCGGGCCGGTGGACCTGGCCGGCCGGTAGTCGAGACCCCCTGACAGACCAGGCCGCGCCGTCCGGGTGCGGCGACCGGAGGCTCCCGCCCATGAGTGCTGCCTTTGCCGAAACGCCCGGTTCCGCGGATGCGCTGCGCGGCCTCGCCGCCGAAGGCGTGCACCCCTGGATGGAAGGTGCGCCGGGAATCCGGCCGGACCGGCTCCGCGCCGCCGCCCGACAGCTCGGAATCCGCGGCCTGCTGTGCGCGCACCCCGCCACGGCCGACGAAGCCCGGCAGCTCTGCGACGCGCTGCTGCCGACGGGCGGCCTGGTCGCCCTGCCCCCGGCCATGGAGCCCGGCGCCGACGCCCCGTACTGCGCGGCCCGCGCGCTCGCCGAAGCCGTGGACCGGCCCAATCTGGTCGTCGCCCTGCCGCCCACCGCCCAGGGTCTCGCCGCGACCTCCCGGCTGCTGGGGGAGGGCACCGGCGTGCTGTGCGGTCCGGTGTCGGCCCCGGCCGTGTACGAGGAGCTGCTGGACGCCTGGCTGCGCGGGCTGGAGCGGGCCCAGGACCGGGGGTCGGACCTCGCGGCGATCCCCGTCTTCGCCGCCGTCCGGGTCCGGTCCCTCGGTCCGGCGGCGGCTCCGTTCGCCCGCCGGCTGTACGCGCGCTACGACGCCCTGCTCGACACCGCCCGCTGGCAGGCCCTGGCCCGGGCCGGAGCCCGCCCGCACCGGCTGATGTGGACCACCCTCGGCGGCCGCGCGGCCACCCTGCCCGACCTGATCGGCTGGGGCACCGCGGCCGCCCTGACCCCGGCCGCCCTGCAGACCCTCCCGAGGCTGCGCGGGGACACCCTGACGCCCGGCGGGCATCGGTTTCCGGCCCTCATCTCACAGCGCACGAAGATCACTTGACCCCGCCCGGCGCGGAACCTAGGTTCGCAAGGGGGAAGCTGGAAAGTGGACGGGGGAGCAGGGGGCATGGACGCCGTGCGGGGGGCCGAATGCGCCGGAATCAAGGTCGGCGCCGAACAGACGGAACGGGTCCCGGCACAGCGGCCGGTTCACTCGGAGCAACCGATTCACGGACCGCAACCGGCGCCGGACCCCGACCGGGCCCGCCGCCACGACCTGACCCGCGCCCTGCTCGCCGACCGCGAGGCCGCCCTGGCCGCCCTCGTCGACACCGTGCACGACCTGGTCACCCCCTACGAGCTGGACCCGCTGCTCCGGATGATCGCCCGCCGGGCCCGGCGGCTGCTCGGCCTCGACCTGGTCTGCATCGCCGTCACCCGCCCCGACGGCACCTCCTATCTGCGCGCCTGCGAGGGCGAGGCCGTCCCCTACCACCTGGGCGCCGACCTCGGTCCCGGCCACGGCGGCGGCCTGGCCGGACTCGCCCACGAACGCCGGGTGCCCGTCTGGACCGCCGACCACCCCTGTGACCCGTCCGTCCCGCGCAGCGCCCGCATCGACGAGGTGTTCCGGGCCGAGGCGCTACGCGCGGTGATCGCGGTGCCGCTGCGGCACGGCGACACCGGCCTCGGCACCCTCTTCGGGGCGGTCCGCGCCGTACGCCCCTTCACCCCGGACGAGACCTCGGTGCTGCTGCCGCTGGCCGACCTGGCGGCGGTGGCCATCGACCGGGCCGGCCGGCTGGAGCGCACCCGCGACGAGCTCACCGAGCTGGAGCACCTCAGCTCCGAGGCGACCGCCTCCCTCACCCGGGTCCGCCACCTGTGGGACTGCCACGCCCGACTGGCCCGGCTGGTCCTGGACGGCGCCGGGCTGGCCACCGTCGCGCGGGCCGTCGCCGACGCGCTGGACGGCGTACTGCAGGTCCGGGATCCGGGCGGGCGGCCGCTGACGGCCGTGGACGAACTGCCCGGCCTGGACGAGGCGGCCGTCGCCCGCGCCTCCCTGCGCGCACACACCGGGTCCCGGCCGGTGGAGCTGCCCGGTCACGTGTGGGTGGCGGCGGTGACGGCGGGGGCCGAGAACCTGGGGGTGCTGGTGCTGCGCGCCGCGGCCGCGCTGACCGAGGAGGACGTACGGCTCCTCCAGCTGGCCGCGCTGTCGGTGGCTTCGCTGACCCTGATCCAGCGCGGCACGGCCGCCGCCGAGGGCGGCCCGGTCCGCGACGAACTGCTCCAGGAGCTGCTGGACCGCTCCGTCTGGGCCGGGGCCGTTGCCACGGAGCACGGGGCGTACGGCGAATACGGGGCGTACGGCGAGTACGACGACCGCCACCTGCTGGAACGCGCCCGCCGGGTCGGGCTCGACCCGGCCGCCCCGCACCTCCTGGTGGTGGCCCGGCCGGAGGGCGGGGACCTCGGCAAGGCGGTGGCCTGGGCGAGCTCGTACGCCTACCGGAAGGGCGGCCTGCGGGCCGTCCGGCGCGGCCGCATCGTGCTGCTGCTGCCCGGTACGGACGCCTCCGCGGCCGCCCGTCAGGTGTCGGCGGAACTGTCCCCGCTGCTCGGCCACCCCGTGTCCACCGGGGCGGCCGGTCCGGCCGAGAGCCTGTCCTCGCTGGCCCGCGTGTACGAGGAGGCGGTCCGCTGCCTCGACGCGCTGACCGCGCTCGACGGGGTGGGCGGTGCGGCCTCGCTGAGCGATCTCGGGTTCGTCGGACTGCTGCTCTCCGCCGACCACGACGTGGACGCGTTCGTCCGCGCGGCGATCGGACCGGTGCTCGACTACGACGCGGCCCGGCTGACCGAGCTCGGCCGCACCCTGGAGGCCTACTTCCAGTCCGGCGGCAGCCCCATGCACTCGGCCGAGGCCCTGCACGTCCACGCCAACACCGTTTCGCGGCGGCTGGAGCGGATCACCGACCTCCTCGGCGACGGCTGGCAGAAGCCGGGCCGGGCCCTGGAGATCCAGATGGCGCTCCGCCTGCACCGCACCCGCGAGGTCCTCCAGCAGAGCCGGGCGACCCGCCCGGCTCTCTGAGCCCCGGTCCCGAGGGGGGCTACCGGAACTCGGCCAGCGCCCGCGCCGCGTGCGCCACCGAGGCCATCGTGACGTGCCGGTGCCAGCCGGACAGCGAGCGGCCCGAGAAGTCGCGCAGCCCGACGTCCTGGACGCTGTGCCGGGAGGCCACCGACACCCGGCGGGCCTGCTTGGTCATGCGCAGCAGCGCGGCCGGCGACGGCCGCAGCAGATCGGTGACCCACAGCTCGGTGGGCGGGTGGTTCAGGTCGGTCCACTCCCCGACCAGCCGCAGGTGGCGGCGCCGCTCCGGGGACGGGTCCGGCATCATCACGCGCACCGTGGACACCCAGGAGGTGCGCCGTACGCCCGGCCGGAGCGGGTCGGTCCACTCCACCGGGGTGCGCATCGCCCGTACGTTGCGCAGCACGTCCTGCGCGGGCAGCGTGCCCGCACCGTGCCCGGGCAGCGCCGGGTCGGTGACCATCAGCCGGGTACCGGGGGCGATCCGCGCCAGCACCGGCAGCCCCACCTGGGCGAACCGGAGCATGGTGATCCGGGTGCCGATGCCCCTGATGTCGAGCAGCACCGGCCGCGGCGACAGCCCCATCTGCAGCACGCTCTCCAGGGCGGCGGTGACCGCGCACTCCTCGTACGACCGGTCGGCCTGGACCGAACCGGCCGAATCCTGCGGCAGGTAGAGCCGCCATCCCACCGGAGTGGCCACGTCCACCGAGGAGAACCAGACCCCGAAGGCCTGCTGGCCGCGGAACATCCGTCCCCGGTGCGGATCGAACCGGTGCCCGGCGCCCACCGACTGCTCGCCGCCCCGCGGGATCGCCATCGGCTGGGCCACCCAGGTGGTCAGCGGAGAGGTCTGGTCCAAGTGCTGGGCGAGGGCGCTCCGGATGGGCTGCCACTCCCAGGTGGAGTCGGAGATGAAGTGGTGCAGGCTCTGCTCCGCGCCCACCCCGCCGGTCTGCGAGGCGATGTTGCGGATCGACTTGCGGCCGGGCGCGGCCAGCAGCCCGAACACGTACTGGCGGCCCTTCTCCCGCTGGTCCCGCCGCCGCAAGGAGCCGAAGACCGCCGAACACAACTCCTCGGCCACCTCGTACGCGGGATCCCGGCGCCCGGTCCGGCCTCGCTGGACGATGGTTTTCTCGGCGGTCACAGTGCTCACGGCTTCCCCCTTGTTCGACTGCCCTTCCACCGTCCTGCGGAGGGGTGCTACGAGGGGAGGTGCGCCAAGCACACACCTGACGGCCCGGGTGGTGGGGAGCCCACACCCGGAACCGTTCAGTCATCCGGGGAACACCGCTGTGACCTGCGGTTTTCCCATCCGGCCCGCGTCAGCCGGAAAGCGCCTGCGGGGGCGGGAAGACCTAGGTGCTCCCACCCCCGCGGGCGCTCTTCAGGGCTTGCGGCCATCCGGCAATACCGCTATGCGGCTTTCGGCTTTCGGCTTTCGGCTTGCGGTTTTACGGCTTGAGCGCGGCGTAGGCCTCTTCGCTGCTGTCCTTCAGGAACTGCCGGCAGCGCTCGGCCTCCTCGGTCTCGCCGATCGCGCCCGCCGCACGGGCCAGGGCGGCCAGGCAGCGCAGGAACCCGCGGTTGGCCTGGTGCTCCCACGGGATCGGGCCGTGGCCCTTCCAGCCGGCCCGGCGCAGCGCGTCCAGGCCGCGGTGGTAGCCGGTGCGGGCGTACGCGTACGACTCGATCACGCGGCCGCCCGCGAAGGCCTCGTCGGCCAGCTCCGCCCAGGCCAGCGAGAAGGTGGGGAATGCGGCGGCGACCTCGGCCGGGGCCTTGGACTCCGCGCCGAGCAGCCGGTACGCCTCGTCGTTCTCCTGCAGGTACGTCGGGTCCGGGCCGCCGAGAAGGTTCTGGTGAGTACTCATGCAGGCAGTCTGCCAGCCGCCCGCGATCACGTGGCCGTGCTCACACCAGCAGTGCTCGGGTACCCGGGCATATGATGCGGGCAGGGGACCGGGGCTCCACATTTCCCAGCAGGAAGGAGCGGACCGCTACCCGGAAGTTCGTGTCGAGGAGACAGAAATGTCGCACGCCCTTGATGCCTCCGGAGCCGGCGGTTCGGACACCCCGAACCTCGACTTCGCTGGCACGACCCCGTACGAGGACTACGTCCAGGCGGACGTCCTCACCCACCTCCAGCACCTCCGCTCGGACGACCCGGGCGAGATGGTCTTCCTGGTCACCACCCAGGTCATGGAGCTGTGGTTCACCGTCATCGTCCACGAGTGGGAGACCGCGGCCCGCGCCCTCGGCGAGGACCGCATCGATGTCGCGCTGGACGCGCTGAAACGATCCACCTACGAGCTGGAGTCCCTGAACGCCTCCTGGCGCCCGCTGGCCCAGCTCACCCCCGGCCAGTTCAACGCCTACCGCTCCGCACTCGGCGAGGGCTCCGGCTTCCAGTCCGCGATGTACCGGCGGATGGAATTCCTGCTCGGCGAGAAGTCCGCCTCCATGCTCGTCCCGCACCGCGGCGCGCCCCGCGTCCACGCGGAACTGGAGAAGGCCCTCCAGGAGCCCAGCCTGTACGACGAGGTGCTGCGCCTGCTGGCCCGCCGCGGCCACGCCGTCCCGGAGAGCGTCCTGCACCGCGACCTCTCCCAGCGGTACGAGCCCTCGCCGGAGGTGGAGGCCGTCTGGGCCGCCCTCTACGAGGCGGACGACCGGCACGGCGACGACCTGGTCCGCCTCGGCGAGGCCCTCACCGATGTCGCCGAGCTCGTCTGGCGCTGGCGCAACGACCACCTGGTCGCCACCCGCCGCGCGATGGGCGCGAAGACCGGCACGGGCGGCTCGGCCGGCGTGGCCTGGCTGGAGAAGCGCGCCTCGAAGAACGTCTTCCCCGAGCTGTGGACGGCGCGCAGCCATGTCTGAGACCCCCTTTTCGGCGGCCGAGACCCCGCTCTCCATACGTGCCGAGGCCCTCGACGCGGCCGACGAACTCGGCAAGATGCGCGAGCGGTTCACACTCCCGGACGGCCTCGTCTATCTGGACGGCAACTCCCTGGGCGCCCTCCCGGCAGCCGTCCCCGCCCACGTGGCGGACGTCGTGTCCCGGCAGTGGGGCGAGCTCCTCATCCGCTCCTGGGACGAGAGCGGCTGGTGGACGGCCCCCGAGCGGATCGGCGACCGGATCGCCCCGCTGGTGGGCGCCGCCCCCGGCCGGATCGTGGTCGGCGACTCCACCAGTGTGAACCTCTTCAAGGCGCTGGTGGCGGCCGCCCGGCTGGCCGCCGGCGCCGGCGACGGCCGGGGCCCCGGCCGGGACGAACTCCTGGTCGACGCCACCACCTTCCCCACGGACGGCTACATCGCGGCCTCCGCGGCCCGCATGACCGGCATGAAGCTGATCCCGGTGGAGCCGGCGGCCGTACCGGACGCGCTCGGTCCGCGTACTGCCGCGGTGCTCCTCAACCACGTGGACTACCGCTCCGGCCGCCTGCACGACCTGCCCGGACTCACCGCGGCCGTCCAGGCCGCGGGCGCCCTCGCCGTCTGGGACCTGTGCCACAGCGCGGGCGCCCTGCCGGTCGGCCTGAACGCGCACGGGGTCGACCTGGCGGTCGGCTGTACGTACAAGTACCTGAACGGCGGCCCCGGTTCGCCCGCGTACCTGTACGTCGCCGAACGCCACCAGGCCGCCTTCGACTCCCCCCTCCCGGGGTGGAACTCGCACGCGGACCCGTTCGCGATGACCCCCGACTACACCCCGGCCGAAGGCCCGGTACGGGGCCGGGTCGGCACCCCGGACATCCTGTCCATGCTGGCCCTCGAAGCCGCCCTGGACGCCTGGGAAGGCGTCTCGGTCGACGCCGTCCGCCGCAAGTCCCTCGCCCTGACGGACTTCTTCCTGGAATGCGTCGAGGCCTACGTGCCGGCGGGCCGGGTGGAGTCGGTGACCCCGGCGGACCACGCGGAGCGCGGCAGCCAGATCTCGTTGCGCACCGAGAACGCGGCCGCCGTCATGCGCGAGCTCATCGCACGCGGCGTGGTCGGCGACTTCCGCGCCCCGGACGTCCTCCGCTTCGGGTTCACCCCGCTGTACGTCGGATTCGCCGACGCGGAGCGTGCGGCACGGACACTGGGTCACATTTACGGGTGATGATCACGCGGGCCTGGCGGAACGTCACGCCCGGGGCGCGGGCGGAGCTGCGGCTCCGCCCGCGCCCGGCCGGAACCGATCCGCTCCCTCCGGCTGGAACGGATCCCCTCCTTCCGGCCTGATACCGTCCCGCTGCCCGGAACATGTGTCCCAGCTGTCCCCCGCGTACCGAGAGGTGTCGAGCCGATGACGGACCCCGCAGTGGAACGGGACGCCGCCGAGGAAGCTTCGGCCTTCTCCCACCCGCCGGTGGCCCCCGACGCGACCGCCCCGTACGGCGAACACCCCGACCAGGTCATCGACTTCTACGCCCCGCGCGGGGACGCGGCCGGCAGCCCCTTGGCCGCACCCCCGGCCACACCGCTGCTCGCCCCCCTGGTCGTCGTCCTGCACGGCGGCGCCTGGCGCGCCCCGTACGACCGGCAGCACATCACCCCGTTCGCCGACTTCCTGGCCCGCCGCGGATTCGCGGTGGCCAACGTGGAGTACCGGCGCGGCAGCGCGCTTCCGCACCAGGGCGCGGCCGGTCCGGTCGCCGGCCGCTGGCCGGACACCTTCGACGACGTCGCCGCCGCCCTGGACGCCCTCCCGGACCTGGCATCGGCCCACCTCCCCGCGGCGGACGTCCGCCGCACGGTCCTGACCGGCCACTCGGCCGGCGGCCAGCTCGCCCTCTGGGCAGCCGCCCGCCACGTCCTGCCCGCCGATTCCGCCTGGCGGCTGCCTTCACCGCCGCAGCTGCGCGGCGTGGTGGCACTGGCCCCCATCGCGGACTTCACGGCGGCCGAGGAACTCGGCGTCTGCGGGGGTGCCGCCGGCCAACTCCTGGGCGGCCCGGACTTCTTCCGGTCCCGCCTTCCGTACGCCGACCCGGCCGCGCTCCTCCCGACCGGCATCGCCACCGCGGTAGTCCACGGCCGCGACGACATCGTGGTCCCGGCCTCCGTCTCCGAGTCCTACGTGGCCGCCGCCGCGAAGGCGGGCGAGACGGTCGGCCTGACCCTGCTGGCCGGCGTCGGTCACTTCCCCCTGATCGACCCGGCCGCGGACGCCTGCGCGGTGGTGGCGGAGGAGATCGCCCAGCTCGCCTGGTGAAGCGGCAGCCCTTGCACCAAGTCCGCTTCGGCACGCGCAAACGGCTGCTCACAGGCCGGTGGCCGTGCCGGCCTCGGGGGAGGCCGGCACGGCCACGGCGGTGCCTCTGCTCTGTGTGGCCGCTAAGGCCCCTTGGCTGTCGGTGCGGTGAAGAGGTCAGGCCGCCAGGCTGTGCGCACCGCCGGCCGCGATGTGGGCGACGTTCTTGATCGCGGTGACCGCTGCCACCGGCACATTGGCATCCGTGGTGCTGCCGTTGCCCAGCTGCCCGCTGCCGTTCTCACCCCAGGCGAAGACGATGTTTCCGGTGCTGTCGGTCTTGTCGCCGCGCTTGCCGCAGTCGCAGAAGGACCGGATGGCCAGGTTGTGGTCCTCGGTGGTGGCGATGGCCTTGACCCCGGTCAGGTTCGACACCGTAACGGGGACGGGGCTGTCGGTGTTGGTGCCGCCGTCACCCAGCTGCCCGGAGGCGTCGCGGCCCCAGGATCGGACCGTGCCGTCCTTCAGCAGCGCCAGACTGTGGAAGCGGCCGGCGGCCACCGCCCGTACCCCGGTGAGGTCGGAGACGGTGACGGGGACGGGGCTGTCGGTGTTGGTGCCGCCGTCACCCAGCTGCCCGGAGCTGTCGTCGCCCCAGGACCGGACCGTGCCGTTCCGGAGGAACGCCAGACTGTGGTTGCCGCCGGCGGCCACTCCCTGCACCCTGGTCAGGTTCGAGACGGTGACGGGGACGGGGCTGTCGGTGTTGGTGCCGCCGTCACCCAGCTGCCCGTTGTCGTCATCGCCCCAGGACCGGACCGTGCCGTCCCTCAGCAGCGCCAGACTGTGGTCGTCGCCGCCGGAGATGGCCGTTACCCCCCTGAGGTCCGTGACCGTGACGGGGACGGGGCTGTCGGTGTTGGTGCCGCCGTCACCCAGCTGCCCGTTGTCGTCGTCGCCCCAGGACCGGACCGTGCCGTCCTTCAGCAGCGCCAGAGCGAATTGGTCGCCGGCGGCGATGGCCTTGACCCCGGTCAGGTTCGGGACCTGGACGGGGACGGAGCTGTTGGTGTTGGTGCCACCGTTGCCCAGCTGTCCGTTGTTGTCGCTGCCCCAGGCCCACACCGTGCCGTCGCTCAGCAGCGCCAGACTGAAGTCGAGGCCGGCGGCGAGGCCCGTGATCCCCGTCAGGTTCGAGACCGTGACGGGGACATTGGTGCCGGAGTTGGGGGCGCCGTTGCCCAGCTGCCCGACGTTGTCCGCGCCCCAGGCCTGCGCGAACGGTGCGCCCTTCTCACCGGCCTTCCCCACCGAGTCCGCTGCGTGTGCGGCAGGCGCCAAGGCCAGCAGCGCCACCAGCGCGCCGACGGTCATCGCCCTCATACGTCCTCGGGGGGCCTGCAGACTTGCGTCACCCATGACTTTCCTCTCCCAGGGGCACGAAGCAGAACAAATCGATCAAAGGGATAGCAGTCGCACACCCGAAGCGCCCCGGCGACACGGGCAACGTGCGCGGACACCACCGGCCTCGACCATTCCGTGCGGTATGAGATCGGATCATCGGGCCAGTCCATTCGCTCCGAATTGGCCTTGGCCGGGCCCCACTCGGGACCCCTACGGTCCTCGAATGCACATGCACGTGGTTGACGCCTTCACCGATCGTCCGTTCGCCGGGAACCCGGCGGGAGTGTGTCTCCTGCCCGCGGGAGCGTGGCCGGAGGACACCTGGATGCAGCAGGTCGCGGCCGAGATGAACCACTCGGAGACGGCATTCGCCCTCCCGCTGTCCGAGGCCGACTGGGCGATCCGCTGGTTCACCCCGCTCGTCGAGGCCAAGCTGTGCGGCCACGCCACCCTGGCCACGGCACACGTCCTGCGCACCGAGCGGGCCCTCTCCGGGACCGTACGGTTCACCAGCCGCCGGTACGGCGTCCTCGAAACGCGCGCCCACCGGGACGGCAGCATCACCCTGGACTTCCCGGCCGCCCCCGGCGCCGAAGTCCCCGTACCGGACGGGCTGTCCGAGGCCCTGGGGGTCAGCCCGGAGGCCACGTTCCGGGCCGCCGGGCTCGGCGACCTGCTGGCCGTCCTGCCCGACGAGGCCGCCGTCCGGTCCGTGATCCCCGATCCGGACGCGGTGGCCGCACTGACGCGCCGCGAAGGGCTGCGCGGTGTGATCATCACGGCCCCGGCGGGCGCGTCCGGGGCGTACGACTACGTCTCCCGCTTCTTCGCGCCGGCCAGCGGCATCCCCGAAGACCCGGTCACCGGCAGCGCCCACACGGTGCTCGCCCCGTACTGGTCCGCGCGACTCGGCCGCGACGAACTCACCGGCCTCCAGGCCTCCGCACGCACCGGCCTGGTCCGCACGGGCGTGCACGGCGACCGCATCCACCTCACCGGCCACGCGGTCACCGTCCTGACCGGCACCCTGCGCACGCCGATCGGTGACGTCCCGGGGTGAACGTGCCCGATCAGGCCGCCTGTGCAGCGGTGGCCGGCGCCTCGCCGCGCTCGGCCTGCAGCTGCTGCCGCTGGCTGTCGTCCTTGACCCAGGTGTGCGAACCGGGCTTGCGCGCCTCGTCGGCCAGCCCCTTGACGGTGTGCTTGCAAACGAACTCCTTCAGCTTGGCGCCGGGCCGGCCACCGATGAACAGCCTCTTCGCGGTGTCATCCTTGTGGGCGAACTGGAAGATGCCGACACGTCGGCCCAGGCTGATGCACTGCCCGGCGAACCCCAGGCTGAAGGCCGCGGGTCGCTCACCTGCGATCCGGTTGAGCACCGTATCGGCGGCATGGGCGCCGAGCGGCCTGGCGGCCTGGCAGCTCATCCGGAACGGCAGGCCCGACGGTGCCGCCGAATCCCCGGCCGCGACGATGCGTACGTCGTCCACGCTGGTCAACGTCTCGTCCGTGAGCAGGCGGCCCAGGGCATCGGTGCTCAGCCCGCTGCGCACGGCCAGGTCCGGGACGCCGAACCCGGTGGTCCAGATCGTCACGTTGCTCGGCAGCTCCCGGCCGCTGCCGAGCTGCACGGCGTCGCGGGTCACCGCCGTCACCAACGCGCCGGGGCCTTCGAGCACGGTCACCCCGAGTCCGGCCAGCCGCTTGGCGACCGAGCGCCGGCCCTGCGGGTGCAGGTACGGGCCGAGCACCCCTCCGCAGACCAGGGTCACGTTGCGGCCCGCCTCCGCCAGTTCGGCGGCCGTCTCCATGCCGGTCGGGCCCGCCCCGACGACCGTCACCGCGGCCGTTGCGGGCGCCGCGTCGAGGACCGGCCGCAGTCGCTGCGCCTCCTCCAAGGTGGCGATCGGGTAAGCGAACTCGGCCACCCCTCGGACGCGGGGGTCGGCGCTGCCACTGCCCACCGCGTAGATCAGGTAGTCGTAACCGACCGTGCCCCCGGCCGCCACCGTCACGTTGCGCCCGGCCGCGTCGATCCGTGCCACGGTGTCGACCACCAGCCGGACGCCCTCGGCCAGGACCTCTCGGTAGTCGACGACAGCGTCGTGGGACCCGCCCACCACCTGGTGCAGGCGGATCCGCTCGACGAAGGTCGGGCGCGGGTTGATCAGCGTCACGGTCACGTCGTCGCGCTGCGTCAGGCGATTGGCCGCCATGACGCCGGCGTAACCGCCGCCGATCACGACCACATGCGTGTTCTCAGTCATGGTGACTCCTTCGTTTCAGGGGTTCGGACACAAGACAGGCGTGGCTTCGAGAACCCGGCCGGGGTCATCGATCTGCTCGGTGGAGGTTGCCGTGAGCCTCCACCGAAAGGTCCTGCCAGTCGGCCCAGGTCTTGAGCCGGTCGGCGTAGGCCTGCTGGAGCATCTGGTGGAAGCCCTGGCCGAAGAGGACCCGCAGGGGCGGGTCGTCGGAGTCGACGATCTTGAGGAGTGCCCGGGCCGCGGCGGCCGGGTCGCCGGCCGGCTGCTTTCCCATGGCCCCCGCGAGGTGCCGGCGGAGGCCGTCGTAGACCGGATTGGCCTCGGCCATGTGACCGTTGGCGAGCGGATCCGGGTTCTTGCCGGACCTGGTGGCGAAGCCGGCCGGCTCGACCACGGTCACCTTGATGCCGAACTCGGCGACCTCCTGGGCGACGGTTTCATTCAGGGCTTCGAGCGCCCACTTGGAAGCCTGGTACGCGCCCCCCAGCGGCATCGCGACGAGCCCGGCGACCGAGGACAGCTGGACTATGTGCCCCGCGCCCTGCTCGCGCAGGTAGGGCAGCGCGGCCTGGAGGACCCACACTGCGCCGAACAGATTGGTTTCGAACTGGTCGCGCAGCTGCTGCTCGGTCAGCTCCTCGATGGCGCCGATCTGCGCGTAACCCGCGTTGTTCACGATGACGTCAAGACGGCCGAAGTGCTCCTTGGCCCGCTTCACGCCCTCGAAGACGGCCGCCTTGTCGGTCACGTCCAGTTCGAGGGGGAGAACCGCGTCGCCATGGGCGGCGACCAGCTCGTCAAGGCTTCCGGCGTTCCGGGCGGTCGCGGCCACCTCGTCGCCGCGCGACAGCGCAGCCTCGACGAAGCTGCGGCCCAAACCACGCGACGAACCGGTAACGAACCAGACCTTGCTCATGATGCCTCCCTGATCTCTCGTCTCCGCCTGTCGGACAAGAGACACCGACGCCCCGATCCCTGTGACGGACCCACCCGTGTGACCTGAGCCATAGAATCCCCCAACAGTGCAGTCATTGCACTCCTGTGCAGTGACTGCATGAAGATATACTCATAGGGTGAGTGGCCGTCAAGACACCGCCACCCCACTCGACCCGGGAGCCACAGGGCACGATGACCAGTGACGATCCAGTCCGCCGCGGCGGACGCGAAGCCCAGCGCCGCCGCACCCGCAAGGCGATCGTCGAAGCGGCGGTCCGACTGAGCGCCGGCGGAGCGACGCCTTCCATCGACGAGATCGCGGCGGCCGCCGACGTGTCACGCCGCACGATCTACACGTACTTCCCGACCCTCGACCACCTGCTGATCGACGCGACCGCCCGCGCGATCAACGAGCCCCCGGTCGAGGCGGCACTGGCCGACCCCACGCTCGCCGACGACGCCGCAGCACGCGTGGACGCCCTCATCCGGACCCTGCTGGCACACTCACCGCAATCGCTTCCCCTGGGCCGCCGACTGATCCGCCTGACCGTCGATCCGCCGACGAGCGACACCCCGGAGCCGGCAACCCCGCGCCGCGGCCCCCGCCGGGTGGAATGGCTGGAACAGGCCTGCGAACCGCTCCGCGGCACCCTGAGCGACGAGGCGTTCCAACACCTGATCTCGGCCCTGACCATCGTGGTCGGCTGGGAGGCGCAGATCGCCCTCCGCGATGTCCGCGGCCTCGACCCGCAGGCCGAACAGGAGACGGTGACCTGGGCCGCACGCGTCCTGGTCGAGGCAGCGATCAGGGAAAACGGCTAGGGGCCTGATCCACCGGACACGAGCCAAAACACGTGTGGATCTTGTCGGGCGAACAACCACCCGTCCGGCCCCGCCGGATGGGAAGGTGTGAAGATCCCGTCCGCTCAACGGAAGAGATCCTCGGCATGGCCGTCATCCACCACACTGTCCTCAAACCGTCCAAGCTGGAACTGCTCACCTCCTGGCTGCCCTCCCGGCCGTGGTACGCCGGCGGCGCGGGCGAACCGGAACTGGCCAAGGCCGGCGGCTTCCGGCTGGACGACCCGCAGGGCGAGGTCGGGATCGAGTTCATGGTGGTCACCGACACCTCCGGCACTCACCCGGCCGCCTACCTGGTGCCGCTCACCTACCGCGGCGCCCCGCTCGACGGGGCGGAGCACGCCCTCGTCGGCACCATGGAACACGGAGTGCTGGGGCGGCGCTGGGCCTACGACGGCTGCCACGACCCGGTGCTGGTCGACCAGTTGCCGGCCCTGATCGAGGGCCGGGCCCAGGCCCAGGACCAAAACACCAGCGACACGCCCGACCGGGAGATCACCTGCTCCTACACCGGTGAAGCCTCCGCCCCCACAACCTTCACCACCAAGGCCACCGACGACCAAGAGGGCACCGCCCTGACTGCACCGAACGGCACGACGCTCCGCTTGCACCGCCTCCTGCGCCCCGCCCCGGACAACGCACCTCTCCTGCCACCGCAAACGGCCGGCCATGTCGCCGGCTCCTGGCAGATGCCGGACGGCACCCGCGCCCGGGGCCTGTTCGCCGTCTTGCACACGGGCCCTCACGCCCAGGCCGCATCCTGACTGCTGTGCAGTCCCAGTCCGATGCGGCCGGTGACGTGTCGACTCCACCGTGCGGACGCACCGGCATGTCGCTGGTGCGCCTCACCGATCCACCGCCGGTCCCGGCGTCAAAGGGGCCGAACCGCAGGAAACCCAGGGCGAGACGCCCGTGACAGAGCCTCGTCGCCCACCTGGTGGAGCCGGTGCGGGAGGTGAGGGCCTGGGCCGTCCGCACGGTGGGTTCACCACCGAGCTCTAGGCGATGACGCGACTTTTGCGGCAGACGCTAGGCGTCAGGCATCGGCCGCATCTGAATTCCGTGCCGCTTGGCGACCTCGATGAGGCGATCAACGTCCGGCGGCGTGTCCGACTGGGGTGGCAGCTCCCGTCGCTGGGCCGGTTCACCCGCCTCGGCGAAGAACTTTTCGATACCGCCCGGCGTGTAGGTGACCAGGATCCGCGCCGTGCTGGTGGGCTCGAACCGCTCGAGTGTGCCCTCGGGGATGTGGAAAAACGATCCCGGTCCACCTTCGAAGGTCTCGTCTCCGATGTGATAGCGCAGCGTCCCCTCGATGACGTAGACGCTCTCGGACCCGGAGTGGGTGTGGGGCGGCGGGCCGCTCCCCACCGGAACGGTCATCTCCATGACCGTCATCGCACCGTTGGTCTCGTCACTCGATGCCTTGACCTCGTAGAGACCGCTCAGCATCCAGAACGCCTGCCCGTCGCCGCTCTGGCGCACGTGGACGTTGCTCGCCATGGGGCCACTCCCTTCCTAGACCCCCCATGTGTCCCCACCGACGGGCGGGCCGAAAGCCGCCATCCGGGTGCGACCACCAGGGGTCGCGGTCCGGCCCGACCGGCCGGACACGCTCTAGGCCAGTGCCATGGCGGCGACCACCGGTGCCGCGTACATGAGCGGGAAGGCGATGTGCGCGTACGAGCGGGCCCGTATCACCGTGATCACCGCACCGGCGAAGTAGAGCACCGTCCCGATCGCGGCGATGACCCCGATGACCGGAACGAACAGGCCGACGACCAGTCCGATCGCGCCCGCGGCCTTGGCCACACCGAGCCAGGTCCACCACGACCGCGGTACGCCGTAGTCGGCGAGGGGCTCTACGACCCACTTGGCGCGGAAGAAGACCGACACGGCCGAGAACCCCACCATGACGGCGGCCAGAACGGTGACGATGACGTAAGCAGTGGACATCGGAGGATCCCCTTCGAGTGACTGCCGGTGCGGGCTGCCCCGGCTTGAGTCCGTCACTGCTCTGACCCGCCGGACCGCAGGGGTGTGACGGCTGCGCAAAAAAGTTTTCTGCAGGATGCCTGACAGCCGGATCTGCACCGACTGGCGGCTTATGCCCGGCCACAGACGGTCTGGTGACGCTATGCCGAGAGAAGCGCGTAGCGATCCGTCGCGCCGGGCCGTCCGGCCCTGCTGCCTGGGTCTGGCTTCGGGGAATCGGAGCCCGCCCGGGGCTTCGGGCCTGCTGCCCGGGTTTGGCTTCGGGGAATCGGAGCTGTCCGCCCGTCAGGGCGGCCGGTCGGGCGGCAGCCGCCGCCCAGCTTTCTGGGCGGGGCCGTATGGGGTCCTGTCCCCCCATGCCGTTCCTTCGGGGCTTCCCGACAGTCCTTGTCTTTCCGGGGCCGGCCGGGCAGTCAAGGGTGGAGCGCAGCGACATCGCGAAGCGACGCGACCGAAGGGAGCGCCCTTGACGGCCCGGACGGACCCGGAACGACACTGGGACTGCCGGGCAGCCCCCGCCCGCCGCCGGCTTCGGTCCGGGCGAAGCCCCAGCTATACCCGGCCCCGCCCAACAGAGCGGCCCGGCCTGGCAGGGCAGGCCTCGGCCAGCCGCCGTTCAGCAGTCGAGCGGGGTCGCGGCTTGGCGGGGTCCGCTGCGCGGGGCTGTTCCCCTACCCGCCCCTTCCCGAACTGGGGCTCCGCCCCAGACCCCGCGCCTCAAACGCCGGCGAGGCTGGAGAGCGGGGTCTCGGCCCGGCCCCTGCACTCAACCCTTGGCGGGACCGGAAGCGGGGCTTCGCACCACCCCGCACCCCACCCCGGCGAAGCCGGAAGCGGGGGCTTCGCCCCACCCCCGCAGCCCACCCCGGCGAGGCCGGAAAGCGGGGCTCCGCCCCAGCCGGAGGCCGGGCGGGTACGGTCCAGCAGGCCGATGGGCCGGCGCCGTGCGCCGCGCAGCCCCACCTCGGCCTCCGGCCTCCGTCCGGCTGGAGCCTCCAGGGGTGGGTGGCATACCGCCGGCCCGGCCCGGCTCCGAGCGGGGGCAAAGGAGTGGGCCCGCGCCGTGCGCGCCCCAAACCCCACCTCGGCCTCCGGCCTCCGTCCGGCCGGAGCCTCCAGGGGTGGGTGGCATACCGCCGCCCCGGCCCGGCTCCGAGCGGGGGCAAAGGAGTGGGCCCGCGCCGTGCGCGCCCCAAACCCCACCTCGGCCTCCGGCCTCCGTCCGGCCGGAGCCTCCAGGGGTGGGTGGCAAACCCCCGCCCCGCCCAGGCCCCGAGTGGGGGAAAAGAAGCGGCCCGCGCCAAAGCCCCCGCCCCCGGCCCGGCCCCGAGCGGGGGCCAAAGGAGCGGCCCGGGCCGGGCGCGCAAAAGCCAAGCCGGCTCCGCCCCCACCGCCGCGCCCCGCCCCGCCCCAGCGGGCCTCCGGGCATGCCGAAGGCGGGTCGCGCAGGTTTTGCGCGACCCGCCTTGGGTGTCGTACAGGCTCCTGTGGTTCTGGTGTTGCCTACAGGAAGGAGTTGATCTCGATCGTCTCGGTGCGGCCCGGGCCGACGCCGATCGCGGAGATCGGGGCGCCGGACATCTCCTCGAGCGCCTTCACGTACGCCTGCGCGTTCTTGGGCAGGTCGGCGAAGGTCTTCGCCTTGGTGATGTCCTCGGACCAGCCGGGCAGGTACTCGTACACCGGCTTCGCGTGGTGGAAGTCGGTCTGCGAGTAGGGGAGCTCCTCGACGCGCTTGCCGTCGATCTCGTACGCGACGCACACCGGGATCTGCTCCCAGCCGGTCAGCACGTCCAGCTTGGTGAGGAAGAAGTCGGTGAGGCCGTTGACGCGGGTGGCGTAACGGGCGATCACCGCGTCGAACCAGCCGCAGCGGCGGTCGCGGCCGGTGGTGACGCCGCGCTCGCCGCCGATGCGGCGCAGGTCCTCGCCGTCCTGGTCGAACAGCTCGGTCGGGAACGGGCCGGCACCGACGCGCGTGGTGTACGCCTTGAGGATGCCGATGACGCGCGAGATCTTCGTCGGGCCGACACCGGTACCGGTGCAGGCGCCGCCCGCGGTCGGGTTCGACGAGGTCACGAAGGGGTACGTGCCGTGGTCCACGTCGAGCAGGGTGCCCTGGCCGCCCTCGAACAGCACGACCTTGTTCTGGTCGAGCGCGTCGTTCAGGATGAGGGTGGTGTCGGCGACGTACGGACGGATCTGCTCCGCGTACTGGAGCATCTCCTCGACGATCGCGCCGGCCTCGATGGCCCGCCGGTTGTAGACCTTGGCGAGCAGCTGGTTCTTGCCTTCGAGCGCCGCTTCGACCTTCTGGGCGAGGATCGACTCGTCGTACAGGTCCTGGACCCGGATACCGACACGGTTGATCTTGTCGGCGTAGGTCGGGCCGATGCCGCGGCCAGTGGTACCGATCTTGCGCTTGCCGAGGAAGCGCTCGCCGACCTTGTCGAGGGTGACGTTGTACGGCGTGATCAGGTGGGCGTTACCGCTGATCAGCAGCTTGGAGGTGTCGATCCCGCGGTCGTTGAGCCCACGGAGCTCGGACAGCAACACGGAGGGGTCGACGACGACACCGTTGCCGATGACCGGCGTGCAGCCGGGGGACAGGATTCCGGAAGGGAGAAGGTGGAGCGCGTACTTCTGGTCGCCTACGACAACCGTGTGGCCGGCGTTGTTGCCGCCCTGGTAGCGCACCACATAGTCAACGGATCCACCGAGCAGGTCGGTGGCCTTTCCCTTGCCCTCGTCACCCCACTGAGCTCCGAGCAGCACAAGAGCGGGCACAGGCGTACACCTCTTCCGGATGGGGCATGTCCAAGGTCAGGGGGCGTACGACGATGTACACCGCAGGCTGAGCCGTCGGACCGGTACCCCGGAATAGACGAAGCCCCTGGCGCAATAGCGCAAGGGGCTCTTGCACAAAGATGCTACCCGAGGAAGGACCGAGGTGTCGGCTCCAGAGCCCACCATGAGCGAGGCGGGCGCGCCGGTAGGCGCCCTGCTGGTGCTCGTCGACCCGGTCGCCCGCCGCCTTGACGGCGAGTCCGTGCGGATCGCGAAGGACGTGCTGAGTGCGGGGGCGGCGGCGAAGATCTGTCTCCCGGAGACCCCTGAGGAGTTCGCGCGGGCGCTTGCCCGCCGGGGTCATCGGCGCCCGGTGATCGTGGGGGACGACCGGGCGCTCGTGCGGACGGTGGGGCTGTTGCACCGGGAGCGGGCGCTGGCTGCGGCGGGGGCGCTGTCGCTGGTGCCGGTGGGCCCGGTGTCGGCGCTGCCGCTGGCGCACGCGCTGGGTGTTCCGACGGGCACGGTGGCGGCGGCGCGGGCGGTGCTGGACGGCGCGGTGCGGACGTACGACCTGCTGGTGGACGACAGCGACGGGGTGGTCCTGGGCGGGCTGCGGATTCCGCCGCTGCGGCCGGTGGCGGGTGCGCGGCGGCCGGTGGCGGCGCGGTCGGTGTGGAGTGCGTGCCGGTCGCTGGTACGGACCCTGGGGCGCCCGCCGGTGGCCGGGGCGGGGGCTGCGGCGCAGGTGGCGGCGGTGTACCGGCTGCGGGTGGAGGCGGACGGGGTGCTGCTGGCGGATGTGGACCGGCCGGTGGAGGACGTGTCGGTGGCGGGGCGGGACGGGCTGGCCGAGGTGGTCGTCCGTACGGGTGATTCGCAGGGCACGGTGACGGCGTTGGCCCGTTCGGTGACGGTGTCGGGGGCGGATTTCCGGTATCGGGCCGATCATGCGGTGGCGGGGCCGGTGCGGCGTCGGACGTGGACGATGCGGCCGGCGGCGTGGGGCCTGACGGTTCCCCGCGACCCCTCCTGACGGGGCGGGCGCCGACGGCACCGCCGGACCCGGCACCGCCGGACCCGGGCCCCGGCCCCGCTCCAGCCGGCACGCGAACGCCCGCTGCCCCGGCTGTGAAGCCGGGGCAGCGGGCGTCGGAAGGTCCGAACGGCCTGAACGGCCCGAAGGGTGCGAAGAGGCCGAACAGTCCGAAGGGTCCGAAGGGTTCGGACGAAGCTAGTTGCGCAGCTGCTTCGAGACGGTGTTCGCGTACCAGCTGTACTTCACGAACACCGGGTAGGCGCCCTTCCACACGCAGTCCTTGACGACCCACGAGGTGATGCCGACCACACGGCCGTTGACGACGAGCGGGCCGCCCGAGTCACCGTTGCAGATGGTCGTGGTGCCCGCGTTGCTGCCGCTGGCCGGCTTGCCGACGCAGAGCATGTGGCCCTTGATGAAGCGGTTGCCCCAGACGTTCGGGCTGCTGCACTTGGAGTCGGCCTGGATGGGCATCCACGCCTTCTTCAGGTTGGGCGAGAGGTTCGGGCTCTTGGAGCTGGTGCGGCCCCAGCCGAGCGCCAGGGCGCTGGTGCCCGGCTTGTAGGAGGCCTTGTCCGAGGAGGTGGTGACCTTGATCGGCTTGGCGTTCGTGGGCTTCGCGAGGGTCAGCACGGCCACGTCGTTGTCGATCTTGCTGGCGTTGTAGGCCGGGTGCGCCCACGCCTTCTTGACGGCGAACACCTTGCCGCCGTACAGGCTGCTGCTGTCGGCACGGTGGGTCGCACCGGTGACGACGGCGCCCTTCTTCCAGTTGCGGTTGACCACGCAGTGGGCGGCGGTCAGGATCTTGGTCGGGGAGACGACCGCACCGCTGCAGAAGTAGCCGCGGTTCTGGCTGTCCGTCGAGAAGACCTGGGCCATGTACGGGTACTGCTTGATGCTGGCCTGGCTGCCGCCGATGATCAGCGCGTCCTTCTCAGGACCGACCGGGTTGGTGTCGGTGTAGTTCTTGATGATGCTCATCAGCTCGGCGTCGGTCGGCTCGGCCGACTGCGCCGCGGCGTTGGCGGGCGCGGCCAGGGTGGCCATCAGCGCCGCGGCTATACCGGTCGCGGCGGCGGCGAGGCCGGAGCGACGGCGCGAGGACTTGGCAAAGAACATGATCTCCCCGTGGTCTGTCGAAGCAGATACGCGGGGGACAGGCTGTGGAAGCGCGGATTTGCGCGGAAACAGACATGGCACAGCAGCACGGCATCGCAATGGATGCCTGTGTGCCCCCCCGGCGTGCGACATGAAAATCCTATGACATGTTGCGGCCAAGTCCGGCCATTAACGGGCGCGTGTCAGGCACGGGTTGAGCACACCGGCCGAGGCCACCGGGGCGGTCGGGCCACGGCTTCGACGGCAGCGCCTAGCAGGTGACGAGGAGCTCCCGCAGCCCGCGGATCACGTATCCGTCCTGCCACTGCGGCTCGCGCACCAGTTGCAGCGGCGGGACGTCCGAGTCCAGGAACGCGCCGAAGGAGGCCATGAGCTCCAGCCGGGCCAGCGGCGCCCCGAGGCAGTAGTGGATCCCGGCCCCGAAGCTGAGATGCGGGTTCTCCCGCCGTACCAGGTCCAGCTCGTCGGGGCGCTCGAACCGGGCCGGATCCCGGTTGGCCGAGCCGAACAGCAGAGCCACCTCGCTGCCGCGCGGCAGGACGGTGTCCCCGATCCGTACGTCGTCCAGCACCCAGCGCTCGAACATCTGCAGCGGGGTGTCGTAGCGCATCAGTTCATCCACAGCTGTGGACAACTTTTCGGCGGGACGCTCCCGCAGCTCCCGCAACTGCTCCGGATTCCGGAACAGCGCCCACCACCCGTTCACCGTCGTATTGACGGTGGCCTCGTGGCCCGCGTTGAGCAGCAGCACACAGGTGGAGATCATCTCCTGCTCGCTGAGCCGCCCCTCCTCGTCGTGGGCGGCGATCAGCGCCGAGATCAGATCCTCCCCGGGATCCGCGCGCCGCTGCCCGATCAGCCCGCGCAGATAGGCACTGAACTCGACCGACGCGGCGACCGCCCGCCGGGCCGCCTCCTCGCTCGGCCGCAGCTCGAACATGCCGCAGATGTCCGCGGACCACGGCCGCAACAAGCCCCGGTCCCCCTCCGGCACCCCCAGCAGCTCGGCGATCACCGCCACCGGCAGTGGCTCGGCGACCGCCGTCAGCAGATCCCCGCCGCCCTCCGCGACGAACCCGGCCACCAGCTCACGCGCCATCCGCCGCACCGTGGGCGCCAACTGCTCCACCGTCCGCGGAGTGAACGCCTTCGACACCAGACGCCGCACCCGACCGTGCGCAGGATCCTCCAGATCCAGCAACCCGTTGGCGTTCAGCACGTGGAACGGCTCGTGCTCCGGGGGAGGCGCCGTCCGGCCGAACTCCTCGTGGGAGAACCGGTGCAGATACGTCCGCCCCAGCCGCCGGTCCCGCAGCAGCGCACTCACATCCGCATGGTGCGGCACCAGCCACTGCCCGGTCGCTTCACACCACATGGCCCGCCCCTGCGCCCGCAACTCCCGGTATGCGGGGTAGGGATCGGCAACGAACGCGGGGTCCCACGGATCGAAGTCCATCCCCGCACCCTAGATCCCCCGGCCCGCTAAGAGGGGGTCACCAGGCGGGCCTCGTATGCGAACACCGCCGCCTGGGTGCGGTCGCGCAGGCCCAGCTTCACCAGGATCCGGCTGACATGCGTTTTGATCGTGGACTCCGCGATGACCAGCCGGTCGGCGATCTCCGCATTGGACAGGCCCTGCGCGATCAGGACCAGCACCTCCGTCTCCCGATCCGTCAACTCGGCCACCGCCACCCGCTCCGAGGGCCGCGGGGTGTCCGACAGCCGCGAGAACTCAGACAGCAGCCGCCTGGTCACCGACGGCGCCAGCAGCGCCTCACCGGCCGCCACCACCCGGACCCCGTCCGCCAGCTGACGGGCCGACGCATCCTTGAGCAGGAACCCGGACGCCCCGGCCCGCAGTGCCTGGTACACGTACTCGTCGAGGTCGAAGGTCGTCAGGACCAGCACCTTCGCGTCCGCGTCCGCCGCCACGATCTCCCGGGTGGCCTCCAGCCCGTTCAGCTCCGGCATCCGGATGTCCATCAGCACCACGTCCGGCCGCAGCGCCGCCACCTGGGCTATGGCCTCCCGGCCGTCGACCGCCTCACCCACCACCTCGATGTCCGGCATCGCGTTCAGCAGGACGGAGAAGCCCTCCCGGACCATCATCTGGTCGTCCACGATCAGCACCCTGATCGCCGGCTCGCTCATGCCGCGTCCTCGGCGGGCAGATTGCGCACGGGTATGAACACCGCCACCTCGTACCCCCCTCCGCTCGTCTCCCCGGCCGTCATCTCCCCCTCCAGCATCGCCACCCGCTCCCGCATCCCCGTGATGCCGTGCCCGGCACCCGTCGAAGGCCGCACCTCCCCGGTCGGCGGATCATTGACCACCCGCACCCCGAGCCCGCCCAGCACGTACGACACCTCCACCCCGGCCCGCGCCCCCGGCGCATGCCGGAGCGTGTTGCTCAACGCCTCCTGGATGATCCGGTACGCGGACAGCTCCACCCCCTGCGGAAGCTCCCGCACCGCACCCGTCACCGTCTTCTCCACGCTCAGCCCGGCCTCCCGGACATTGGCCAGCAGCCCGTCCAACGCGGCCAGCGTCGGCTGCGGGGCATCCGGCGCCTCGTAGTCCGCGGACCGCACGACCCCCAGCACCCGCCGAAGTTCGGTGAGTGCCGCCACCGCGTTCTCCCGGATGGTGACGAACGCGGCCTCCAGCTCCGGCGGCGGATTCTTCACCCGGTACGGCGCAGCCTCGGCCTGGATCGCCACCACCGACATGTGGTGCGCGACCACGTCGTGCAACTCCCGGGCAATGGTGGTCCGCTCCTCCAGCAGCGTCCGCCGATCCCGCTCCACGGCCGTCACCTCCTGCTGCGCGGTGACCTCCTGCTCCGCCTCCACCCGGATGTGCCGAACGCTGATGGCCAGCAGCACGAACGCCGACACCACCACCATGTTGAACACGTTGAGCGGCTGGCCCCGGCCCAGCACCGTGACCATGACGGCGCCGAGTCCCACCGTGATGACCCACATCCAGGCGGACACCCGAGGACCGGTGCGTATCGCGACCACCGCCAGCACGGTGAGGTACGCGAGGAAGGAACTGGGCGTCCAAGGCCAGGTCATGTAGCCGGGATCCAGCACGGCCAGCACCGAGGTGCTCGCCACGACGGTCCAGAACGCGCCGATCGGCCGCATCAACGTCATCAGCACCGGGATGCCGGCGATCAGCCCCAGGAACAGGGACGGCAGCGGAGCCGAGAACCAAAACCCCCAGCCGTCCATACCGCCGAGGACGACCACGACGAAGGCGACCAGACCCACGGCAGCATGCGGGGCGTGCGCAGCCATCGGACGTATCTGCTCCGGCAGCCGCCGCGCCAGCGCGCCGTCCGTACGCATCGGCGGCAGCGGCCGGTAGGCGAAGGCATCGGTGAACAAATCCCGGCGCAGGGCTCGCAGGAGCCCTGACGCCATACGGAACTCGGGTGTCCGGGGCGTCCCCCCGGCAGCGGTCTCGGTCACATACAGAACCGTAGGCCCGCCGCCCCCTCGTCCGCGTCGCCGCTGATGGGGATCTCCGCACCTCCCCCTCAAGTACTACCCGGACCCCTCAATAGCCCGTCGGACGGACCAGACCCGTCTCGTACGCGAACACCGCCGCCTGAGTGCGGTCGCGCAGGCCCAGCTTCACCAGGATGCGGCTCACATGCGTCTTCACCGTCTGCTCCGCCACCACCAGATGCGCCGCGATCTCCGCGTTCGACAGGCCCTGCGCGATCAGCGACAGCACCTCCGTCTCCCGCTCGGTCAGCTCCCCGAGCCGCTCCCTGGACGGTGCTCGCGGTGCACCCAGCCGGGAGAACTCGGTGATCAGCCGCTTGGTGATGTTCGGTGAGAGCAGCGCCTCGCCCGCCGCGATGACCCGGACCGCCTCCGCGAGCTGGTCGGCCGAAGCGTCCTTGAGGAGGAACCCGGACGCGCCGGCGCGCAGCGCCTCGTACACGTACTCGTCCAGGTCGAAGGTGGTCAGCACCAGCACCTTCACCGTGGCCCCCGGCACGCCGGTGATCGTGGCGGTGGCCTCGATGCCGCTCACACCCGGCATGCGGATGTCCATCAGGACCACGTCCGGGTCGAGCTCTGCAACCTTCGCGACGGCATCCGCGCCGTCCACGGCCTGACCGACCACCTCGATGTCGGGCTGGGCGTTGAGCAGCACGGTGAAGCCCTGCCGGACCATCATCTGGTCGTCGGCGATCATCACCCGGATCGGCGTGGTCATGTGTCCTTCTCTGTCGGTGGGTCCATCGGGAGTACCGCGGTCACCTCGTACCCGCCGCCGGGGCGGGGGCCGGCGGCCAGTTCGCCCCCCAGCATGCCTGCTCGCTCCCGCATCCCCAGCAGGCCGTGCCCGGCGCCGGGAGAGGGCGGGGCCGTGCGGGTCGGGGCGGAGTTCGCAACACAGAGGTGCAGTTCGCGCGGCCCGTACGCGATGCCCACCTCCACCCGGGAACCGGGCGCGTGGCGCAGGCAGTTGCTGAGGGCCTCCTGCACGATGCGGTACGCGGTGAGTTCCACGCCCGGGGTGAGCGGCCGACGGACGCCGGCGATCTCGGTGTCGACCTCCAGGCCGGCACTGCGGACGTTCTCCACGAGTCCGTCGAGATCGGCGAGGGTGGGTTGCGGGTGGTGCGGGTTCGCCGGATCTTCCGGGTGTTCGGAGCGCAGTACGCCGAGAACGCGGCGGAGTTCGGTGAGCGCCTCCAAGGCGTTCTCCCTGATGCCGGCCAGGTTCTCCTTCAGCTCCTCGGACGGGTTCTCCACCAGGTGCGGGGCGACCTGGGCCTGGATCGAGATCACCGACATGTGGTGGGCGACGACGTCGTGCAGTTCGCGGGCGATCCGGCTGCGCTCCTCCAGCAGGGTGCGCTGGGCCCGCTCCGCCTCGGTGAGGGTCTCCTGCTCCTCCAGCTTGCCGCGCGCCAGCCGCAGCGCGCGCAGGGCATAGCCGAGGACGGCGGCGAAGCCGAAGAGGAGTACGGCCGAGAGCAGGGTGTCACCGCTGCCCGGAGGGGCCGCAAGGCCCTCCGCCAGCCAGGTCAGGATCACCACCAGCGTGACGGCCTCGGCAGTGATCCGCGGCGGTACGCGCAGGGCGAGCAGCAGGACCACCACCGCGAACGCCGGGAGGGCGGAGGGAGTCCAGGGCCAGGTCTGCCCGCCGTCCGCACCGTGCGCGACGACGGCGGCCGCCCAGCCGGCCGCGGCCAGCCCCAGCCAGAACCCGGCCAGCGGGCGGAACAGGGCGACCAGGATGGACAACCCGGTCAGCAGGCCCAGGCCAGCCGGTGCCCCGCCCCGGATCCCGTAGTGCGAGCCCATCTGCTCCGCGGTGAGGAAGGCGAAGAACACCGCCACGTACCCGACCAGGACGTGGGGCAGCCAAGCCAGCCAGCGTGGCCTGCGCATCTTCGGCAGCGGGTCCCGCTCGATGGTCAGCAGATCCCGGACGACGGTCCACACCGCCCCGCGCAGCCGTGCCGGGACGGTGGCCGGGGGACGGGTGTTGTGCTCGGTCACGTGGTTCAGCCTATGCATGGGTGATCTCTCGGGCGGTTGCCGGCCGTGCGCGGGCGGCCTCGGTCCTGCCCCCGTTCCGGTGGCGCGGCCGCTCGTACGCACGGAACGCGGCCCAGCACACCAGCAGCGCCAGCGCGAACACCGGCAGCCACAGCAGCCGGGCGGGTATCCACCCGGGGCCGTCCGGGACCGTGTGCAGGCCGGGCAGATCGGCCCCGGCCAGCAGGCCGGTGGCCGTGACGGCCATCATCGCCGTCTGATGCCACAGGAAGATCGTCATCGCGGACAGGTTGGCCAGCGCCACCGCGGCCCAGGCCCGGGGCCGGCGCATCGCGCGGGCCAGCGGCTCGCGCAGCAGCAGGGCCAGCCCGCACTGGGCCAGACCGAAGGCGACCGCGGCCAGCGTCGGCGGGTTCAGGTTCGACACGGCCGCACCCGGCACACCCACCATCGAGGCCGGGTACCCGCACCACAGGACCAGCGCGGCCGTGGCGGCGCCCCCGCCGACGAGCAGCCCCAGCGCGGCACGGCGGCCCGCGAACGCGCCCCGCGACCAGGCGGCACCCAGGGTGTACGGGACGAGCCAGCCCGCGGCCACATTGACCCAGCCGGTCCATTCGGGCGCACCGAACCCGAAGCGGGCGAGGTCCACGTGCAGCACGACGGCCAGCGGCCACAGCGGATGCAGTCGCGCCACCAGCGGGGTCGCCGCGGTCAGCACGGCGAACACCACCAGGAACCACAGCGGGGAGAGCGCCAGCTTCAGCAGGGTCCGCACCGTTTCGGGCGCGCTGCCGCCCAGCAGCATCCCGGCGGTGGCCACCGCCCACAGCGTCAGGACGGCCGCGACCGGCCGGAACAGCCGCCCGAGCCGCCGCCCCACCCATTCCCGGTACGTCGTTCCGCGGGCCCGGGCCGAGGCGTAGCTGCGGGCCGCCACATGTCCGCCGACGAGGAAGAACACGGCCAGCGTCTGGAACACCCAGGAGACCGGGGCCAGCCACGGCATGTGCACCAGCGGGCTGGTGGTGCTCAGCCCGCCGTCCGCCGTGGTCAGCGCGGTGACCAGCCAGTGGCCGAGGACCACGCCCAGGATGGCGAAGGCCCGCAGGGCGTCGACGCTCCGGTCCCGTCCGGCCGGGGTGCCGGCGTCGATCCGGTCGGCCAGGGCCGCCCAACGGGCGGGCAGTATGCGGAGGTCAGGCACGGCGGGCCTCCCGGGCGGTGCCGAGGACGATGCGGGCGAGGCTGTCGAGGGAGCGGCTGCCGGGCTTGAGGTAGTCGCTGTGGCCGCCGCTCCCGGCGGCGAAGGGAAGCGCCCCGAAGGCGGGGTCGACCGGGTCGGTGCCGAACCCGACGCCGGCCAGCCGCACATGCGGGACACGGGCTATCCAGTCGCCCGCCCCCCGCCCGGCCCAGACGCGGGCTCCGGTCGGCAGCGCCCCGGCGCGGTCGGCACCCGTGCCCGGGCTGCCGAACAGCGCCACGTCCGTCACGGCCGGGCCGGTCTCCGTGCGGGCGCAGACCACGGATCCGTACGAGTGGCAGAGCAGGGACAGCCGCGCCCCGGGGCGGGCCTGCTGTTGCAACTCGGGTATGAAGGGGCCCAGTTCGCGGGCGGCCTCGTCGGCCCGGCCCGCGGTGAGGACGGACGGGCTGACCGTGCCGGGCGTGTCGTATCCGAGCCAGGCCACCACGGCGGACTGCGGATGCTCCGCCTGGAGGCGCTGCTGCAGGGCGACCGCTCCGGCACGGAATCTCTGGTAGGTGTCCAGCGTGGTGTCCGACCCGGGGACCAGCACGGCGACCCGGTCCGCGGTCGCGAGATCGCCGAGCACCTCGACGGCCCGGCCGCCGCCCCGCCCGTCGAAGGCGAGGAACCGGGCGGCTCCGCCGGCTTCCATGGCGCGCAGCCGGCCGGCCCGCCCGGTCCGCCCGGCCGCCTCCGCCATCCGGGCCGCCTCGGTGAGGTTGGCGCGGTTGGCGGCGTACCGCTCGGCGGGGGTGGCGTCCTCCGCGAACACGACGGCGGCGGGCGCGGGCACCTGGGGGGAGGCGGCGGCCGACACGGGCACCGCCACGGCGGCGGTGACCAGCCCGGCGAGCAGCGTGCGCCGCAGACGGCCGGGCCGGCCGGGGCGGAGACGTCCGGGGCGGCGACGCTCACGGCTGCTGCTCATCGGCGGTGTTCCTCACTTCGGTCGGTGGCCGGAGAGGCGACTGCGCTCTCTGGTACCGAAGTTAGGAATCAGCGCCGGTGGTCGGCGTCACGCTGCAGAGCGGGCTTTCCACGTAGCTCTCAGGTATGAGGGGGGAGACCTGAGAGTGGTTCGACATGGCCGGCCCGCCAGCGCGGGGCGGGGTCCTGGCCCGGGCTGGTCCAGTACTCCCGGGCCTCGGTGATCTCCCCGTCGCGCACGGTCCACCACGAGACCGCGCGGTAGACGACGTGGTCCTGCGGGATCTCCACCTCGGTGACGACCAGGTCCCCGTCCGCGAGGATGCGGAGGAGTTCCACCGAGCGTTCGGGCCTGTCGTCGGCGTAGGAATCATCACGGTTCACGGCAATGAAATTGTCCCGCCCGACGATCCGTTCACCGCTGACCGGCCATTCGATGACCACGTCGTCCGCGATGAGGCCGGCGACTCCGTCCCAGTCGCGCGCCTCGATCCGCTCCCACAGTTCCGCAACTATTTTCAACGGCTCCATGCGCGGCAGTGTGCGGCGCGCATTTACCCGGCAACAGGCTTTACTTGCAGGCTTATTGACTTCGACACAATTCAGCGGTGGTAGGTCAGCGGCGGATTCTGGCCACCGACCAGTTCCCGGACGAGAGTGCCGTCCCCCTGCAGAGTGAGCCGGCTCCACTGGCCGGGATTGCAGGAGGCCGGAGGGCCGTAGGTGACGGTCGACGGACTCAGCTCGACCGGCGGTCCGGCCGACTGCAGGGTCGCCGACCAGCCGCAGTCGAGGGTGGGGGAGCGGACGGCCAGGCTCATCACCCGGTCGCCCACCGCGCCCTGGGTGACGGTGAGCTGCCAGGACTGGCTGCCGGAGGTGGCCGTCCAGGTGCCGAGGTAGCCGGCCGGGATGCCGCCGGTGCCCGGTGCGGGGGTGGCCGCCGGCGTCGCCCCGCCGCCCGCGACGGGGCTGCCGGGAGAGCCCGTTGCCGCGCCCGTCGGTGCCGTCGGCGCCGCCGTGGACGTACCGGTGGCCGGGCCGGTGCCGGTACGTGGGGACGCGCCCGGGGCCTGGCCGTCGCCGGCGCTCATGACGGCGTACACCGTGCCGCCCGCCGCTATCGCCACGACCGTGGCCACGGCGACCAGGAACGCGGTGCCGGCGGGGCGTGGCCGCTGAGCCGGCACCGGCGCGGCCGCATGCGGCGGCGGGGGCGGGTAGGAGAAGACCGGGACCGTCGCGGGGGCCGGGCCGTAGCCGGGAGCCGGCCCGTAACTGGGGTAGGCGGGGACCGGCGCGGCCAGCGTGGGCGGGTCCGGCAGCGGGCGGTGGTCCGGCCGAGGATGGTGGTGGTCCGGCTGCGGGTGGTGGTCCGGCCGAGGATGGTGGTGGTCCGGCTGCGGGTGGTGGTCCGCCTGCGGGAGGTGGTGGTCCGGCCTCGGGCGGTGGTCCGGTCCCGGGTGGTCCGGCCCGGTGTCCTCGCGGTCCAGCAGCTGTACGGCGTGCCGCCCCAGCTGGGCCACCAGCGCGCCCGGAAGCCACGGTTCGAGCGCCTTGCCGTCGGCGACGGTGTCGCCCGCTCCGACCAGCGACAGCAGCTCCGCCGGGGTCGGGCGCCCCGCCGGCTCCTTCTTCAGGCATCCGGCGACGAGCTCGCGCAGCTCCGCCGGGACGGCCGTGAGGTCCGGTTCCGCTTCGGTGATGCGCAGCAGCAGCGGGGCGAGCCCGCCGGCGCCCTCCGGGTCGCCGAAGGGCAGCGCGCCGGTGGCGGCGTACATCAGCACCGCGCCGAGGCAGAACACGTCACAGGCCGGGGTGACCGGCTCGCCGAGGATCTGCTCGGGGGCCATGAACCCGGGGGATCCGACGAGTTCGCCGGTCCGGGTGAGGCCGGCGGTCACGGTGCCGGTGTCCTCCAGGGCGCGGGCGATGCCGAAGTCGATGACCCGGGGGCCGTCGATGGTGAGCAGGACGTTCGACGGCTTCAGGTCCCGGTGGATGAGGCCGGCGCGGTGGATGTCCTGGAGGGCGTGGGCGAGGCCGGCGGCGAGGATCCGTACCGAACGGGTGGGCAGCGGGCCGAAGTCGCGGGCGACGACCTGGCGGAGGCTGGGGCCGGCGACGTAGCCGGTGGCCAGCCAGGGGGTGTCCGCCTCGGTGTCGGCGTCGAGGACCGGAGCGGTCCATCCGCCGCCGACGCGGCGGGCGGCGGAGACCTCCTGGCGGAAGCGGGTCCGGAACTCCTCGCGCCGGGCGAGCTCGGGGTGCACGAGCTTGACCGCGACGGTGCGGCCGCGGTCCGACCGGGCGAGGTAGACCTGGCCCATGCCGCCCGCGCCGAGGCGGGACAGGAGCCGGTAGGGCCCGATGCGGTGCGGGTCCCCGGGATGCAGGTGTTCCATGGCCATGTGGTCCCTCCCCCTGGGCCGGCCGACGGGCCGAGGATAGTGGGCCGCTCGCGGAGCCCGCAGGGGGAGGGGCGGTGACGGTTCCATTCCGCTTGTGGGCGCCACGGGGGGTGGCGTGCGGCCGGCCCGGCCGGCGCCGGCTCAGGGGGTGTTCTGCTGCGGGGTTCCCACCGTGTCCATCGCCGCGGCCAGCCGGTCCAGGACGCGGACGGTCTCGGCGAAGGCGGCCTCGCCGAGTTCCTCCGCGAGGCGGGCGGCCAGGCGGGCGTGGCCCGGTTGGATACGGGTGATGGCGGCACGGCCGGCGTCCGTCGGGTGAAGGAGTTTCGCCCGCCGGTGGGCCGGGTTGGGGAGGTACTCGGCGAGGCCCTGCGCCACCAGCAGGTCCGCGATGCGCTGGACGCTCTGGCGGGTGATGCCCATGGTGCGGGCGATGCCCGCCACGGGGAGGGGCTCCTGCAGGACCGCGCCGAGCACCTGCCACCAGGCCGCGGTCAGCCCGGCGGGCCGGGCCAGTTCCTCGGACACGGCGAGGAACTGGCCGTTCAGCCGGAAGATGCCGATGGCCGTCCGACTGAGCAGCTCCTGCCGGCCCCGCTCCGACGCGGGAGCCGCGCCCGGCTCCGCCTGCCCAGCCGACCGCGGCCCGGCCGACCCCTGCCCGGCCGACCCCTGCCCGGCCGCCCCGTCGTCCCCCACCGTGACCGGCTCAGGCATTGCCCTCCTCCGCAGCCGCCATCAGCACCGGGTACGCGCTCGCGTCCGAGTCGTGGAAGAGGCGGTACCAGGCGTCCAGCACCTCCGGTCCGTACGTGCCCAGCCGGGCGAAGACCTCGCGGGCGAACGCGACCGGTTCGGTCGGCCCGGCCGTGATCAGGTCGCCGTCCGTGACCGCGTCCGCCTCGACGTACCGCTCGGCGCCCGCGTAACCGGTCCCGGCGAGGTAGAACGTGGCCGCGCTCGTGTGGGCGCGGGTGTCCAGCAGGCCCTCGCGGGCCAGACCCGCCGTGGCGCCGCAGATCGCCGCGACCGGCACCCCGGCTGCCAGGAACTCGCGGGCCTTGGCCGCGAACGGGGCCAGCGAGTCACCGGTGTCCCAGAGGTCCGCGCCGGTGAGGATCAGCAGGGAGGAGTCCGCCGGGTCCAGGTCCGCCAGCGCGGAGTCCGGCTGGATGCGGATGCCGGCCATCGTCGTCACCGGCTTGTCCGCCGCGAGGGCGACCGTGCGGATCTCGTAGCCGCGCTGGGCGAGGTGGGCGGTGGTGTGCCCCGTCTCCCAGTCCGCGTACGTGTCGTAGACCGCGAGGTGGACCGGCTTGCGCGGGGTGGTGTTCACGGGACTGGTCATCGTGCTCTCCTCCGTCGTCGTTGCGTCGTTGCGTCGTCGTCGTTCCGATCCCTGCTTGATGACAACAGGCTGTCATATCGACAACATGCTGTCAATCAATCCGACGTGAGGTGTGCGGACAGACTGCCGAGGCCGGACCGCCACCCTCATACAAGGCGCCGATATCCCCTCCCACCTGCGCACTTCTAGCCTGACCGCATGACCCCTCACCCGCAGACCGAGACCGCCGCCGGCGCCGCCGTCAAGGCCGCCGACCGCGCCCACGTCTTCCACTCCTGGTCAGCCCAGGCCCTGATCGATCCCCTCGCCGTCGCCGGGGCCGAGGGGTCGCACTTCTGGGACTACGACGGCAACCGCTACCTCGACTTCTCCTCCCAGCTGGTCAACACCAACATCGGCCACCAGCACCCGAAGGTCGTCGCCGCGATCCAGGAGCAGGCCGCCAAGCTCTGCACCCTCGCGCCCGGGTTCGCCGTGGACGTCCGCTCCGAGGCCGCACGCCTCATCGCCGAGCGCACCCCCGGAGACCTCGACAAGATCTTCTTCACCAACGGCGGCGCCGAGGCCGTCGAGAACGCCATCCGGATGGCCCGGCTGCACACCGGCCGCTCCAAGGTGCTGAGCACCTACCGCTCGTACCACGGCGCCACCGCCGCGGCCATCAACCTGACCGGCGACCCGCGCCGCTGGCCCTCCGACACCGCCTCCGCCGGAGTCGTGCACTTCTGGGGCCCCTTCCTCTACCGCTCGCCCTTCCACGCCACCACCGAGGCCGAGGAGTGCGAGCGCGCCCTGCGCCATCTCGCCGACACCATCGCGTTCGAGGGCCCCCAGTCCATCGCCGCGATCATCCTGGAGACGGTCCCCGGCACCGCCGGGATCATGGTCCCGCCGGCCGGCTACCTCGCGGGCGTCCGCGAGCTCTGCGACCGCTACGGAATCGTCTTCATCCTCGACGAGGTCATGGCCGGGTTCGGCCGCACCGGCAAGTGGTTCGCCGCCGAGCACTGGGACGTCACGCCCGACCTGCTCACCTTCGCCAAGGGCGTCAACAGCGGTTACGTGCCGCTCGGCGGAGTCGCCATCTCCGCCGCGATCGCCGAGACCTTCGCCACCCGCCCCTACCCGGGCGGACTCACCTACTCCGGGCACCCGCTGGCCTGCGCCGCCGCCGTGGCCACCATCAACGCCATGGAGGACGAGGACATCGTCGGGCACGCCGCCCACCTGGCCGAGAACGTCATCGGCCCGGCGCTCGCCTCGATCGCCGAACGCCACCCGTCCGTCGGCGAGGTGCGGGGTCTGGGCACCTTCTGGGCGCTGGAACTCGTACGGGACAAGGAGACCCGGGAGCCGCTCGTCCCGTACAACGCCTCCGGCGCCGACAACGCGCCCATGGCCGAGTTCACCGCGGCCTGCAAGAAGTCCGGTCTGTGGCCCTTCGTCAACATGAACCGGACCCATGTCGTCCCCGCCTGCAACATCTCCGAGGCGGAGGCCAAGGAGGGCCTCGCGCTCCTCGACGAGGCGCTGACGGTCGCGGACCGCCACACCACCTCCGCATAGCGGCCGCATCCCCGTTCCGCTGCCTGGCCTAAGGTGTCCGAAGCCCTACAAAGGAGACGGACCCCATGCCAGGCAGCGGAGCTGTCACCCGCAACACCCTTCGCCAGCAGATCGCGGACGCGCTGCGCGAAGAGGTGCTCGCGGGTCGCCTGCCCCCGGGCAAGGAGTTCACGGTCAAGCAGATCGCCGAGCAGTACGAGGTCTCGGCGACCCCGGTCCGCGAGGCCCTGGTCGACCTCTCCGCCCAAGGGCTGCTCGAATCCGTCCAACACCGCGGCTTCCGCGTCAAGGTGTTCTCCGTCGACGACTTCCGCGGCATGATCGAGGCCCGCACGCTGGTCGTGGACGGCATCTTCCGGCGGCTCGTCGAGCGCGGCACCGCTCCCGGAGCGGGCGAGCAGCTGGTCTCCGTACGCCGCCGGGCCGAGGAGGCCCAGCGGGCCGCCGAGAGCGGCTCCCTGGAAGTCCTCATCGGCTACGACCTGCGGTTCTGGCGGGAGCTGGGCGGGCTGGTCGGCAACGCGTACATCTCCGAGTTCCTGCACCGGCTGCGGATCCAGTGCTGGGTCTTCGCCGTGCCGTACCTGAAGACCGAGCCGCAGCTGCGGTCCGCGCTGTGGTGCGGCCACACCGAGCTGCTGGACGCGGTGACCCGGGCGGACGCCGACGAGGTACGACGCCTCGTGCACGCCTACAACCAGCACGGACTGGACTGGGCGGCCGATCTTCAGGCGGCCGGCGAGTGACCGGCACGGACCGCGCGACCGGCACCGACGGCGCAGTGACCGGCGCGCCCGCGCCGCAGGCCTGGCTCGGGCCCGTCGAGCTGAGCGTGATCGTCCCGGCCTACCGCGAGGAGAAACGGCTCGGGCCCACCCTGGACGCCCTCCGCACCTACCTCGACACGCACCGGGGCACCGCCCCCGGCGACTGGGAAGTGGTGGTCGTCGACGACGGCTCCACCGACGGCACCGCCGCCGTCGCCGCGGCCGCCGCGGCCGCCGAACCCCGGATCCGGCTCATCCGCTCCGACCGCAACCGGGGCAAGGGCGGCGCCCTGCGGCTGGGCGTGCTGGCCTCGACCGGGCAGCGGGTGCTCCTCACCGACGCCGACCTCGCCACCCCCGTCGAAGAGCTCGAACACCTGGAGAAAGCGCTCGACGGAGACCCGGGCCTCCAGGCCGCCATCGGCTCCCGGGCCCACCCCGACTCCTCCATCGAGCGCCGGCAGGGCCGGCTCCGCGAGGTGCTGGGCCGGGCCGGGAACCGCCTGATACGCGCGGTGGCCGTGCCCGGCATCCGGGACACCCAGTGCGGCTTCAAGCTGTTCGACGGCGACCGGGCGCGCGCCGCGTTCGCCGCTTCCCGGCTCGACGGCTGGGGCGTGGACGTGGAGATCCTCCAGTACTTCCGGCGGCAGGGCTGGTCTGTCGCGGAGGTTCCGGTGCGCTGGGCGCACCAGGAGGGCTCCAAGGTCCGCCCCCTGGACTACCTGCGCGTGCTGGGCGAACTGGCCCGGCTCAACGCGGGCGCCCTCGCCGTCGCCGCGCTGTACCTGCTGGCCGCGCTGTTCCTGTACCGGCACCGGTGGGCCGATCTGCAGGGCACCTACCTGGCCGACTCGGGCCAGGACCAGAACCAGTGGGAATGGTTCTTCGCGGTCACCGCCGACAACCTCTCCCACCTGCGCAATCCGCTCTTCACCCGTCTCCAGGGGATGCCCGACGGGGTGAACCTGATGGGCAACACGGTCATGCTCGGGCTGTCCGTGCCGCTCGCCCCGCTGACCCTGCTGGCCGGCCCGGAGTTCACGCTCGCCCTGGTCTTCACGCTGGGCATCGCCGGCACCGCCTGGGCCTGGTACCGGCTGATCCGGCGGTGGCTCGTGGCCGGCCGGTGGGCGGCGGCGGCCGGCGGTGCGCTGGCGGCCTTCGCGCCGCCGATGGTCTCGCACGCCAACGCGCACCCGAACTTCGTGGTGCTCTTCATGCTGCCGGTGATCATCGACCGGGCGTTGCGGCTCTGCGCGGGCCGGCGGGTGGTCCGGGACGGGGTGCTGCTCGGCCTGTTCTCCGCGTACCAGGTGTTCCTCGGCGAGGAACCCTTCCTGCTCGCCGCCCTCGGCATGCTGGTCTTCGCGGGGGCGTACGCCCTGTTCGACCGGGAGCGGGCCCGGGTCGCCTGGAAACCCCTCGTCAAGGGGCTGGCGATCGCCGCTGCCGTCTCCGTACCGCTGGTGGCCTTCCCGCTGTACTGGCAGTTCTTCGGCCCGCAGAGCTACCACTCGGTGCTGCACGGCGACTCCGCCGGGAACAGCCCGCGCGCCCTGATCGAGTACGCCTCCCAGTCCTTCTTCGGGGACCGGCCGACCGCCGAGCGGCTGTCGCTGAACCCGACCGAGCAGAACGCCTTCTTCGGGTGGCCGCTGCTCGCGCTGGCCGCCGGCATCGTGGTGTGGCTCTGGCGGTACACGGCCGTCCGGGCCCTGGCGGTCACCTGTGCGGCCGCCGCGCTGCTCTCCCTCGGGTCGCGGATCCGGATCCCGCACACGGAGATCGTCGTCCCCGGGCCGTGGCGGGCGCTGGCCCACCAGCCGCTGTTCGAGTCGGTCATCGAAGGGCGGGTGGCGATGGTGTGCGCCCCCGTGCTCGGCATGCTGCTGGCCCTCGGGCTGGACCGGATCCGCCGGCTGCGCGCCCGCGAGCAGCGGGTGCTCGGCGGGCTGGCGGTGGCCGCGGCGCTGATCCCGGTCCTGCCGGTGCCGCTGGAGGTCCGGGACCGGGAGCCGGTGCCGGTGTTCATCGCGGAAGGCCTCTGGAAGCCGTACGTCAAGGAGGGCGAGGCACTCGTTCCGGTACCGCTGCCGGACCCGGGGGCGGCCGACGCGCTGCACTGGCAGGTCGAGGCGGACTTCGGTTTCCGGCTGGCCGGGGGCTACTTCAACGGCCCGTGGGGGCCCGAGCGGATCGGGATCTACGGGGCTGCGCCGCGGCACCTGTCGAACCTGCTCCGGGACATCCGGTACGGGGCGGAGCCGCCCGTGATCACGCCGGAATGGCAGGCTCAGGCCCGGGCGGACCTGGAGTACTGGAAGGCCGGTGCGGTGGTGCTGCCGGTCCAGGACCGGGCGCTGGAGCTCCGGGGCACCCTGACCGCGCTGCTGGGGAAGCCGCCGGTGAAGGAGGCGGACGTCTGGGTCTGGCGGGTCGGCAAGGGGTAGCGGGCGGCCCGGGAGCGTCCCGGGCCGCGGGGAGCCGGGAGCTGCCGACCTCTTCGCGGAGCGTGTCCGGCGGACTACGCTGGCCCGATCGGCGGACACCGGCTGACCCGGCCGACCCCGCTGATCCGGCCCACCCGGCCGACCCGGCTGACCTGGCCGATCCGGCTGACCTGGCTGACAGGGCAGCCCCGGCTGGTACGACGACACGACTCACGTCTCACGACTCACGACGACCGACGACCGATCGGAGCCCGCGTGGCCTGTGACCTGTGGCTGGTTCCCCTTGTCGATGTGCTGTGCCACAGCCCCGACAACCCCTTCGCCGAAGAGATCGCCGCGTACGACAAGGCGCTCGGCGAGGCCGGACTGCCGTCCGTACCCGTCTTCGCCTACATGCCGGGCCTCTCGGGGGACGTGGCCCCGGTCGCCGGCTTCGACTACGACGCGCTGCACTTCCTGCGCAGGGCCTATCTGCTGCAGATCTGCGGGCTGCCGGTGACGCCCGTGGACGAGCTCGGCGGCGACTACGAGCAGCTGCTGGAGATGTTCGAGACGACCGCCCAGGAATCGCACCTGGTGTGGCACTACGACCACGCGGGCGCCTATGTGCCGGTGGATTTCGCGGCTCCGCTGGCCAACGAGGAGCTGCTGGCCGGGGGAGGGCCGCTGGGGTCCGCGCAGGGGCTGCTGCGGGAGCTGGCGTTCGTGGCTCCGGCGATCGGCATCGACCCGGCCAATCCGCCGGTGGCGCCGAGGCCGCCCGGGCGGCCGACCTCGCTGGAGGAGCCGGCGGGTCCGATTCCGTACGACGACAGTCCGTTCGCGCGGGAACGCCATGTGTGGCTGGGGCTGCATGCGGCGGCGACCCGGAGCCTGGGACAGGGCTCGATGATCATCTTCAGCTGAAGCGGAGCCGACTTCTGCGGGCCGGGGCGGGAGTGCCGCTGTGCGGGGCCCGTTCCCGCCCCGCCCCTTCCGCAACTGTGCATCCTCTAGCGGGGCTGCTCCGGTGGGCGCTGTCTCGGCATGTTCGGGCGGGTGCCGGGCGGGAGGGGGAAGCGGCTCGGGTGCGTGCCCGGCTCGGGGCCGCGCGAGGGGGTGGAGGTCAGGGACTGCATGACCAGCGGGGCCGGGCCGGAGCGGAATTCCACCATCCAGTCGGCAGTCTCGGACCGGATCAGCTCGGTGACGTCCTCCGAGAAGCGGCGCAGCACGGTCAGACAGCGCTCGGCGGCCTCGCTCGCCGTGCCCTCGGTCGGGCCCAGCACCTCCCGGACGTTCTCCGAGGCCCAGTCGAACTGGAGCGTCTGGAGTCTGCGCTGGACGGCCTGGGCCGTCGCCACGTCCCGCATCCATCCGGAGGTCAGGCCGAAGAACCGGTCGCAGGCCAGGCAGGCAGCAGCCAGCATCAGCGAAAGATAGCCGTATGCCGAGGCCCCCGGTGCCGAGCCGGTCAGCTCCAGCAGCGGCATCGCGGCGCCCGCGACCGCGCCGATCGCCGCGCATGCGCGCAGCAGCCGGGCCCCGCGGCGCTTCCAGGCGCGGTCGGACATGTACCACTCCGCCGTGCGCAGCGCATCGGCCTCGACCCGCCGGTAGAGCTCGTCGAGACGTTCCGCGGGCTCACCCCAGTCCCCCAGGGGGAACGGCCGGCCGGTCAGGTCGCCCGCCGCCTTCGCCCCGCTGCTGCCTTCATCCCGGGGATCCCGGGGTGGCCCCTCGGGCTGCATCTCCGGCTGGCTCACCCGGCACTCCCTCTGCCTGCGCTGACGTGTGGTGGTGCGCGTGTGCGCAATGGTGCGCATGCTCGTCCATGCTCTTCCTACCTCCGAATGGCGGGCCGTGGGCATGGAATGCCGGGATTTCCGCCCGCAAGGAGGTCTTGATCAGGTACATGCGCGCCCCGGCTCTCACTCGAAAGAGTTGGTCCTCTCGGCGTAGGGCGCGGGGGGCGGTGAAGCCGTAGGCTCGGTTTGACCGACCCAGCAGTGAAAGTAGGAGTGAACCGTGATTCCCGGTGGTGGCCAGCCCAACATGCAGCAGCTGCTCCAGCAGGCCCAGAAGATGCAGCAGGACCTCGCCGCGGCGCAGGAGGCCCTGGCGGCGGCCGAGGTGGAGGGGCAGTCCGGCGGCGGGCTGGTCAAGGCGACCGTCACCGGCTCCGGTGAGCTGCGGGCCCTGGTGATCGACCCGAAGGCCGTCGATCCCGAGGACACGGAGACCCTTGCCGACCTGGTGGTGGCGGCCGTGCAAGCGGCCAACGAGAATGCGCAGGAGCTCCAGCAGCAGAAGCTGGGTCCGCTGGCGCAGGGCCTCGGCGGCGGGTCGGGCATCCCCGGCCTCCCGTTCTGACCTCCCGCCCATCCAGAAGACGACGTAGGAAGAAGGCAGTCCGTTGTACGAAGGCGTGGTCCAGGACCTGATCGACGAACTGGGCAGGCTGCCCGGCGTCGGGCCCAAGAGCGCGCAGCGGATCGCCTTCCACATCCTGCAGGCCGAGCCGACGGACGTGCGCCGGCTGGCGCACGCCCTGCTGGAGGTCAAGGAGAAGGTCCGGTTCTGCGAGGTCTGCGGGAACGTGGCGCAGCAGGAGCGGTGTGCCATCTGCCGCGATCCGCGGCGCGATGCCACGGTGATCTGTGTGGTGGAAGAGCCCAAGGACGTGGTCGCGATCGAGCGGACGCGTGAGTTCCGGGGCAAGTACCACGTCCTCGGCGGCGCGATCAGCCCGATCGAAGGGGTGGGCCCGGACGACCTGCGGATCCGCGAGCTGCTCGCGCGGCTCGCGGACGGCACGGTCACCGAGCTGATCCTCGCCACCGACCCGAACCTGGAGGGCGAGGCCACCGCCACCTACCTCGCCCGCATGATCAAGCCGATGGGCCTGAAGGTCACCCGCCTGGCCAGCGGGCTCCCCGTCGGGGGAGACCTGGAGTACGCGGACGAGGTCACGCTCGGGCGGGCCTTTGAAGGAAGGCGACTTCTCGATGTCTGACGCAACGCTGCACGCCCTGGCCCAGGATCCGGACGACTTCGCCGTCCAGATCGCCGACCAGATCGAGTCCTTCATCGTCGCGGTCACCGAGGTGGCCAAGGGCGAGGACCCGGACAGCGCCGTGCCCTTCCTGCTGCTGGAGGTCTCCCAGCTGCTGCTGGCGGGCGGGCGGCTGGGCGCGTACGAGGACGTCCTGCCCGACGAGCGCTACGAGCCGGACCTGGGGCCGGAGCCGGACGTGGACGAGCTGCGCGAGCGCTTCGCGTACCTGCTGGACCCGGTCGACGTGTACTCCGAGGTCTTCGACCCGTACGAGCCGCGGAAGGCGCCGGTCGCGCACCGGATCTCGGACGACCTCGCGGACGTGGTGGCCGACCTGCGGCACGGGCTGGCCCACTACCGGGCCGGGCGGACCGCCGAGGCGCTGTGGTGGTGGCAGTTCTCGTACTTCTCCAACTGGGGCTCGACCGCCTCGGCGACCCTGCGGGCCCTGCAGTCCCTGGTGGCGCACGTCCGGCTGGACCAGCCGCTTCAGGAGCTGGACGGGCTGGACACGGACGAGGACCTGGCGGAGGACGACCTCGCCGAGCAGGCGGGGCAGGTGATGGCCGAGGAACTGGGCGGCCTGGGCCGCCGGCCGGCCCGCAGCTAGGACCCGGCAGCCAGGCCCCGCAACGGGCCCCCCGGCCACGCGCCCCCGCGGCTACACCCCGCGGTGCCCTTGGCCGGAGTATTCTCTGCGATCATGGGATGAACGGAACGTCTCATGATGTGGTACGCGAAGGTCGGATTCCGGTCGCTCGTTAGACTGGCCCGCGACCGCAGTACTGGATTGAGCGAGGAGCGCACGTGGGCCTTGTCGTGCAGAAGTACGGAGGCTCCTCCGTAGCCGATGCCGAGGGCATCAAGCGCGTCGCCAAGCGGATCGTCGATGCCAAGAAGAACGGCCACCAGGTGGTCGTCGTGGTGTCGGCGATGGGCGACACGACGGACGAGCTGATCGATCTCGCCGAGCAGGTATCCCCGATGCCTGCCGGGCGCGAATTCGACATGCTGCTGACCGCCGGAGAGCGGATCGCCATGGCCCTGCTGGCCATGGCGATCAAAAACCTGGGCCACGAGGCCCAGTCGTTCACCGGCAGCCAGGCAGGCGTCATCACCGACTCGGTCCACAACAAAGCGCGCATCATCGATGTCACGCCGGGCCGGATCCGCACCGCGCTGGACGAGGGCAACATCGCCATCGTCGCCGGTTTCCAGGGGGTGTCCGCCGACAGCAAGGACATCACCACCCTCGGCCGGGGCGGTTCGGACACGACCGCCGTCGCGCTGGCCGCGGCCCTCGACGCCGAGGTGTGCGAGATCTACACCGACGTGGACGGCGTGTTCACCGCCGACCCGCGTGTGGTGAAGAAGGCCCGGAAGATCGACTGGATCTCCTCCGAGGACATGCTGGAGCTGGCCGCGTCCGGCTCCAAGGTGCTGCTGCACCGCTGCGTGGAATACGCGCGCCGCTACAACATCCCGATCCACGTCCGCTCGTCCTTCTCCGGACTGCCGGGCACCTGGGTCAGCAACGAAAAGCCCGAGTCGCAAGGGGACGAGCAGGTGGAGCACGCCATCATCTCCGGAGTCGCCCACGACGTCTCCGAAGCCAAGATCACCGTCGTCGGCGTCCCGGACAAGCCGGGCGAGGCCGCGGCGATCTTCCGCGCCATCGCGGACGCCGAGATCAACATCGACATGATCGTGCAGAACGTCTCGGCGGCCTCCACCGGTCTCACGGACATCTCCTTCACCCTCCCCAAGGCCGAGGGCCACAAGGCCATCGACGCCCTGGAGAAGGCGAAGGCCGCGATCGGCTTCGACTCCCTGCGCTACGACGACCAGATCGGCAAGATCTCCCTGGTCGGCGCGGGCATGAAGACCAACCCCGGGGTCACCGCCTCCTTCTTCCAGGCGCTGTCCGACGCGGGCGTCAACATCGAGCTGATCTCCACCTCGGAGATCCGCATCTCGGTGGTGACCCGCCAGGACGACGTCAACGAGGCCGTCCGCGCCGTGCACACGGCCTTCGGCCTGGACTCCGACAGCGACGAGGCCGTCGTCTACGGAGGCACCGGACGATGACCGCGAACCGGTCGTCCGCCCCGGCGCTCGCCGTGGTGGGGGCGACCGGAGCTGTCGGCTCCGTACTGCTCCGGATCCTGCCCACCCGGGCGGACGTCTGGGGCGACATACGCCTGATCGCCTCCTCGCGTTCGGCCGGCCGCAGGCTGCCCGTGCGCGGGGAGGAGACCGAGGTGCTCGCCCTCACCGAGGACGCCTTCGAAGGCCTCGGACCGGGCGACGTGGTGCTCTTCCTCACACCGGACGAGGTCTCGGCGCGCTGGGCCCCGGTGGCCACCGCGCGCGGTGCCGCGGTCGTCGACCAGTCCGGTGCCTTCCGGCAGGACCCCGAGGTGCCCCTGGTGGTGCCGGAGATCAACGGGCACGCGGCGCGGATCCGGCCGCGCGGGATCGTGGCCGGGCCGGACTGTGTGACGGCGGCGATGATCGCCGCCGTGGGCGCGCTGCACGCCGAGTACTCCCTGATCGAGCTGGTCGTCTCCTCGTACCAGGCGGCGGGCGCCGCCGGCCGGGCCGGCACCCAGGCGCTGCGCCGCCAGCTGTCGCTGGTCGCCGGCACCGGACTGGGCGAGGCGCCCGGCGACGTACGGCGGGCCGTCGGCGAGGACACCGGGCCGTTCGCGGCTCCGCTGGCCCTCAACGTGGTGCCCTGGTCCGGTGAGCTGCGGGAGGACGGCTGGTCCTCGCACGAGCTGGCGGTACGGGCCGAAACCCGCCGGATCCTGGACCTGGAGTCCCTGAAGGTCGCGGTGACCTGCGTGCAGGTGCCGGTGGTGACGGGGCATTCGCTGACCGTCCGGGCCCGGTTCGAGAAGCGGGTCGACGCGGCGTCGGCCCGCGAGGTCCTGGAGACTGCACCCGGCGTGGTGCTGGTCGACGACCCGGCGGCGGGGGAGTTCCCGACCCCGGCGGACGCGGCGGGTACCGATCCGGCCTGGGTGGGGCGGGTGCGGGCCTCGCTGGACGACCGGCAGGCGCTGGAGTTCTTCGTGTGCGCGGACAATCTGCGCAAAGGGGCCGCCCTGAATGCCGCCCAGATTGCGGAACTGATCGTGGGTGAATTCCCGTAAATCGCTTTGTAGGATCATCACTGATCCCTTGATCAAGGTGATGCCCGACTGCCGCTAGGACGGATGGGGCAATCGGGAAGAGCGGGTACGCATGAGGGCAATAGGTGTATTGCTGTGTTGAGTTTGCCCTGCGCGTACAACCCTGACGGGGGGACGCGTGTCCAACAGGCGTGGCAGAGGCACTACTCGAACTCGCCGTTGTACCGGTGCGCACCGGATTCGTTCCGCCGCGCCGGCGCTCACGCACGCCCGGTGGCTTTCCGGTGATGGTGCCCGAGGCGACGGCCGGAACTCCTACGACCCTGGGCGGCCGCGTGCCGGCGCCGCGGGGCAGCTCGGAATCTCCCGATCGGCCGGACCGGCCCGACGGCGCGACGCCCGCGGCAGCGGTGACGGCTGCGACGGCTGTGGCGGCTGACGGCGCCGTCGTCGCAGGCACCACGGTCGACCACCTCACCGAGACGTACCGCACGCACTACCGCTCGCTGCTCGGTCTGGCCGCCCTGCTCCTCGACGACACCGCATCCTGCGAGGACGTGGTCCAGGAGGCGTTCATCCGGGTCCACTCCGCGCGCAGCCGCGTGCGGGACCGGGAGAAGACCCTGGCGTATCTCCGCCAGACCGTGGTCAACCTCTCGCGTTCCGCGCTGCGCCGCCGCATCCTCGGGCTCAAGCTGCTGTCCAAGCCGATGCCGAACATGGCGAGCGCGGAGGAGGGGGCGTACGACCAGCTGGAGCGGGACGACCTGATCAAGGCGATGCGCGGACTCCAGCGGCGACAGCGCGAGGTGCTGGTGCTGCGGTACTTCGCGGACATGACGGAGGCCCAGGTCGCCGAGACGCTCGGGATATCCCTGGGCTCGGTGAAGGCGTACGGATCGCGGGGCATTGCCGCGCTGCGGGTGGCGATGGAGGCCCAGACATGACGGAACCGGACAACAGGACAGGCGGGGCCGGCGAGCCCCGCGAACCGGGCATGGACGCGGGCGCGGACGCAGGCGCGGGCGCGGACGCAGGCACGGGCGCGGCCGCGGGCACCGGCACTGACGCGGGTGTGGGTGCGGGCGCGGTTGCGGGCACCGGCGCTGACGCCGGTGCGGGCGCGTCCGCCGGCTCTGGTGCGACCGCGGGTGCGGTCGCCGATGAGCTGGCGCTGCGGTCCCTGCTGCAAGGCGCCGTGGGCAGGCTGGAGCCCGCCGACGACGCCCTGGAGAGGCTGCGGATCGCCGTCCCCCGGCGCCGGGCCCGCAAGCGGCAGGCGCTCGTCGGAGCGGCGGCCATGGTGGTGCTGGCCGGAGCCGGCATCCCCACCCTGATGCACCTCACGGGCAGCCCGGACCGGGCGCGGGACACCGCGGCCGTCGCCGGGCACGGCCAGGACACCGCCGGCCTCACCGGCGGGACCCCCTCCGACCCGAACCTCGCCAAGCCCGGCGGCGGCAAGTCCAAGAAGCCCAAGCCCTCCACCAAGGGGAAGGGCGACAAGGACGGCGGCGACGAAGACGGCGACGGCTCGGACAGCGAGTCCAAGCCGGGCGGCAAGGGCCAGCAGGAGCCGCCGGAGCGCGGCGGCGCGACGGCCGGTGCGTCCGGTACGTCGGGCGGTTCCGGGAGCACCTCGACCGGCCGCGGCGGCAAGGGCGGCAACCGCCCGCTGCCGCTGCCCCCGGCCTCGGCGCCCCCCGCTCCCCCCTGCCACGCCGATCAGCTGGGCGCGGTCGCCGACACCCGTACCCCGGACGCGGACGGCAAGGTGTACGGCACGTTCCGCGTCACCAACGTGTCCGGCGAGCGCTGTGTGGTGTCCGGTGCGGGCAGCCTGACGGCGGCGCCGAAGGCGGGTGCGCCCGACCAGTCGGCGGTCCGGGTGGTCGAGCACACCGAGAGCGACCCCGCGACCGGGCTGCCCCCGGCTTCGGCTTCGGCGGCCTCGCTGCTGCTGCCCCCGAACACGGCGTACGAGGTGCGCTTCGCCTGGGTGCCGCCGGCCGAGCCGAGCTGTCCGGCCGAGACGCCCACCACCACCCCGTCCTCCGAGGCCGGCTCGGACACCTCGGCGGACACCCCGCCGGGTGCTACCGGCGGTGCGGACGGGGTGACGGACTCGGACCCGCTGGACGGCGGCGCGCAGGGTTCGGCCGGCCTGGAGGTCACGCACACGGCGGAGCCGGGGGCCGCGGTCGCGCAGACGACGATCCCGTCCTCCTGCGGGGGCGGGACGGTCTACCGGACCGGCGTCATTCCGGTCGACTCGACGCAGCAGCCGTAGCCGAGGCCGTTGCGGCGGCCGAAGCGGCGGCCGTGGTCCCGGCGGGGGTTTCCTCCGCCGGGACCAGGCCGGCCTCGGCGTCCCGGATGGCCTCGACCTCGCGCCGGTACAGCCGGAACCACATGAACAGCACGAACGCGGCGAAGACGAACCATTCGCCGGTGTAGCCGAGGTTCTGGAAGGCCTTCAGGTCGAGGCCGGTGTTGGAGGGGGCGGCGGCCGGGACCGGAGTCATGCCGTCCGCGGCGGTGGGCACGGTCAGCCAGGCGTCGTACAGGTCGTACGGCACCAGGTTCACCAGCGAGGCCGCACCGATCACCCCGAGCTGCCCGGCCGGCAGGCCGCCGGCCGCGTGCACGCCCTTGGTCCCGGAGTTCTCGGAGGCCTGCAGGGCTCCGGTGACCTCGACCCGGCCCGTGGGCGGGGCGGGGGCGGCCTTGGCGTCGGCGGTGCCGGGGAGCCAGCCGCGGACCACCGGCAGCGCCCTGCCGCCGTCGGTCTTGAGCAGGGTGAGCACGTAGTGGCCGGTCCGGCCGTCCAGCCGGCGTTCGGGCACCAGGTACTGCTCGGCGTACTCGCCGGAGGCGCTGGCCAAGCGGCCGGAGGTCTTCTTGTCCACCGGCAGCAGCGAGTCCAGGGGCGCGGCCGCCTCGGCGGCCGGCCGCGCGGCGGTGGCCTCCCGGTGGGTGTCGACGCGGTCCTCGAAGCGGCCGAGCTGCCACGACCCCATGAAGAGACAGACGGGGACGGCCAGCACGACGAAGACGTTGATCCCCCACCACCGCGGGGTCAGCAGAAACCGGTGCACCCCTCCACGGTACGGGCCCGCCCCCGCCACCCCGGCCCCGGGGCCCGGAGCCCCGCTCCTGCCGGAGCCGCCCCTCGGCCCCCCGGCTCGCAGCCTGCGCGGACCGAGCCCCTCGATCCAGGTCAAGACAGGTGCGTCAGGGCGAAATCGATCTCCATGCGGACCTGCTTGATGCGTTCCTCGACGACCAGGGAGCCGTGGCCCGCGTCGTAGCGGTAGACCTGGTGGACGGCTCCGCGGGCGGCGAGGCGGTCGACGTAGTTGTCGATCTGGCGGATGGGGCAGCGGGGGTCGTTGACGCCGGCGGCGATGTGGACGGGGGCGCGGACGGCGTCCACGTAGGTGAGCGGCGAGGAGGCGGCGAAGCGGTCGGGGACCTCTTCGGGGGTACCGCCGAAGAGGGTGCGGTCGAGGGCTTTGAGCGCCTCCATCTCGTCGTGGTAGGCGGTGACGTAGTCGGCGACGGGCACGGCCGCCAGTCCGACGGCCCAGAGGTCGGGCTGGGTGCCGAGGCCGAGCAGGGTGAGGTAGCCGCCCCAGGAACCGCCGGAGAGGACCAGCCGGGCCGGGTCGGCGAGTCCGGAGTCGACGGCCCAGGCGCGGACGGCTTCGATGTCCTCGAGTTCGATGAGGCCGACGCGGTGCTTGAGGGCGTCGGTCCACTCGCGCCCGTAGCCGGTGGAGCCGCGGTAGTTGACGCGGACCACGGCGAAGCCGTGGTCGAGCCAGGCGGCCGGAGTGGCGGTGAAGGCGTCGCTGTCGTGCCAGGTCGGGCCGCCGTGGATTTCGAAGACGGTGGGGAAGGGGCCGTCGCCGTGGCCCACGGGGCGTTGGGCGAGGGCGTGGATGCGGCCGCCGGGCCCTTCCACCCAGGCGTCCTCGACGGGGACGGAGGGCGGTGCGGTCATGCCGGGTGCGTCGAGGACGATGCCGCCGGCGGTGGACCGTACGGAGGAGGGCTGGGCGGCGGAGGACCACAGGTACTCGACGGTGCCGTCGGGGCGGGCGGTGGCGCCGGAGACGGTTCCGGCCGGGGTGTCGACGCGGGTGAGGGCGCGGGTTGCGAGGTCGTACCGCCAGAGTTCGCTGCGTGCCTCGAAGCTGTGCTCGATGAGCAGGGCGCTGCCGTCCGGGTACCACTCGGCGGCGACGTCGCCGGGCAGGTCGATGGCGAGGCCTTCCTCGGTGCCTGCGGCCACGTCCCAGATCATGGGTTCCCAGCGGCCGCGCCGCTGGTGGCCGACGAGGAGGCGGGTGTCGCCGGTGACGGGGGCGAAGCCGAGGACTTCGAGGCCGAGCTCCTCGGTGCCGCCCTTGGAGTCGTCGAGTTCGGCGACGGTGGTGCCGTCGAGGGTGACGACGCGGAGTGCGGAGTGCATGGCGTCGCCGTGCTCGGTGTGCTCGATGGCGAGGAGGGTGCCGTCGCGGCTGAGGTCGCCCACGCCGGCGGATTCGCGGTGCCGGTAGATCTCGACGGGGGCGGTGCCGTCGGGGCGGACGACGTGGATGGTGGTGCCGTCCTCGTCGGTGGAGCGCCCGACGACGGCGGTGCCGTCGCGGCCGATGGCGAGACCGGCCGGGTAGGAGGGCTCGAGGCCGGGGGTGGCGGGCCGGTCGTCGCCGCCGGTGAAGGGCTGGCGCACCCAGGTGCCGAATTCGTCGCCGTCGGTGTCGGAGAACCACCAGATCCACTCGCCGTCGGGGGAGAGGGTGCCGTCGGTGGTGCCGTTGGGGCGGTCGGTGGCCTGCCGGCGGGTGCCGGTGGCGCGGTCCCAGGCGTAGAGCTCGTAGGTGCCGGTGGCGTTCGAGACGAAGAGCGAGCGGTCCGGGGCGTCCTCTGCCCATTCGGGCAGGCCGACGCGCGGCGCGCGGAAGCGCTTCTCCCAGTCGGGCGTCTCGGTTTCGGTCATCTCGTGGGTGGTCATGCGCTCCATTGTGTCGGGATGCCGACTGGGCCGAACGGGTGGAGAGTGGAGGGCGTACGCCCCTCGAGTGCTCCGAGGAGGAATGACCATGGCCAAGAAGGCTCGTACCGGGACGTCAGGCCACCACGATTCCGAACGTGCGATGGCGAAGAACACGGCAGCCGAGGCACGTGCCAAGGCCGCGGTCAGAGACGTGCAGTCGTCGTCCTCCGCGAAGACCAGGGGCATGCAGCAGAAGGCTCGGGCCAAACGCGGCTGAGTCCCGGCACCGGTCATCTGACCTGCGGCTTCGATGTGAAGTCGCAGGTCAGGTGTGTTCTTGTCGCCGAGGTGGACCGCGCGCGCCGCCGCCGGTGGCGGCTCCTGCCTGCTCCCGTCGTGGTCGCCGGTTTCAGCCGCCCGCGTGGACGGGGCCGCCGTATCGTGAATCCATGCTGATGATCGTCCGAGGCGCCCGGCTGTACGCAGGGGACGGCCGGGTCGCTCCCGGTCTGGTCGATGTGGAGGTGGCCGAGGGCGGTCACATCGCGCGGGTGGTCCCGTACGACGACCAGCGCGAGCCACCCGGCACCGGGACCCTGGTCGAGGCGCACGGGGCGCTGCTCAGCGCGCCCTTCGTGGAGCCGCACATCCACCTGGACACCGCCCTGACGGCCGGCGAGCCGCGGCCGAACGCCTCGGGCACGCTGTGGGAGGGCATCGCCTGCTGGAGCGAGCGGAAGCAGAGCCTGACGCGGGAGGACGTGATCGGCCGGGCCACCGAGGTGCTGCGCTGGCAGGCGGCCCAGGGCGTGCTGCACGTCCGTACGCACTGCGATGTCACGGACGACCGGCTGGTCGCCCTCGACGCGCTGGCGGAGGTCCGGGACCGGGTCCGGGACGTGCTGACCCTGCAGATCGTCGCCTTCCCGCAGGAGGGCATCGTGTCCTACCCGGGCGGCGAGAAGCTGCTGCGGGAGGCCATCGCCCGGGGCGCGGACGTGGTGGGGGCGATCCCGCACTTCGAGGACACCCGGGAGGACGGGGTGGCCTCGCTGAACCTGGCGTTCGCGCTGGCCGAGCGGCACGGGCTGCGGGTGGACGCGCACTGCGACGAGATCGACGACGAGCAGTCCCGGTTCGTGGAGGTGCTGGCCGCTCTGGCGCTGCGGTCGGGGCTACGGGAGCGTGCGACGGCCTCGCACACGACGGCGATGGGCTCGTACAACGGCGCCTACAGCTACAAGCTCCAGCGGCTGCTGGCCCGTTCCGGTGTCAACCTGGTGGCGAATCCGTTCGCCAACCTCAACCTCCAGGGCCGCTTCGACGGCTACCCGAAGCGCCGCGGCCTCACCCAGGTGAAGGAGATGCTGGCGGCGGGCGTGAACGTGGCCTTCGGGCACGACGACGTGATGGACCCGTGGAACGCCCTGGGGACGGGCAATCCGCTGCAGACGGCCCTGCTCGGCCTGTACGCCGCCCAGTTGACGGGCGCGGACGAGATCCCTACGGCCTTCGCGATGATCACCGACCGGGCGGCGGCGGTGCTGGGCATCACGGAGGAGTACGGCATCCGGCCGGGCTGCCCGGCCGACTTCATGCTGCTGCCCGCGGAATCGCCTGCCGAGGCGGTCCGCCGCCAGGTCCGGCCCCGGTACGTCATCTCGCGCGGGCGGCTCCTGGCGCACACCCCGGACGCTCCGACGCAGCTGGGCTGGCCGGGGGAGGAGCCGGCCGAGGTGGACTTCACCCGCCGCACCGGGCAGCGATCATGATCCTGTCCGGCCGGGGCGGGGGAGGAGGCCCTGGTCGAGGGCGACGACCACCGCGTGGGTGCGGTCGCTGACGTCGAGTTTGGCGAAGACCCGGAGCAGGTGGGTCTTGACCGTGGCCTCCGCGATCACCAGACGGCGGCCGATGTCGGCGTTGGACAGGCCGTCCGCGACCGCGGCCAGGACGTCCACCTCGCGGGCGGTCAGCACCACCGGGGCAGGCCGGCGCATGCGGGCGACCAGGCGTTCCGCGACCCGGGGGGCCAGGACGGTCTCGCCGCGGGCGGCCGAGCGGATCGCGTCGACCAGCTGCTCCCGGGTGGTGTCCTTCAGCAGGTAGCCGATCGCCCCGGCCTCGACCGCCCGCTCGATCTCGGCGTCCGTGTCGTAGGTGGTCAGGATCAGCACCCGGGTCGGGGCCGGGCCGGCCGTGATCTCGGCGGTCGCGGCCACTCCGTCCAGGACCGGCATGCGCAGGTCCATCAGGACCACGTCCGGGGCGAGTGCGGCCACCAGGGCGACCGCCTCGCGGCCGTTGTCGGCCTCGCCGACCACCGCGATGGAGGGTTCGGCGGCGAGCAGGGCGACGACTCCGGCCCGCATCACCGTGTGGTCGTCCACCACGACGACCCGCAGCGGGTCGTTCCGGTTTCCGGTCGTCATGTCAGTGTCCTTTTCCGGTGGTTGTGGTGGTTGGGGTGGGTGCGGTGGGTGCGGTGGTGTGGAGGGTGGCGAGGATCCGGGTGCCGTCGCCGAGGGAGCTGGTGACGGTGAGCTCGCCGCCCAGCTCGGCCAGCCGTTTCCGCATCCCGTCGAGGCCGAAGCCGGCCGAGTCCTCGACCGTGAACCCGCGTCCGTCGTCGGTGATCTCCAGCTCGATGGCGTAGGGGTACTGGGTGAGGACCACGCCGACCGTGCTCGCGTCGGCGTGCTTGCGCACGTTGGCCAGGGACTCCTGGGTGCAGCGGAGCAGGGCGATCCGGGTCTGCTGGTCGCAGTCCACGTCCGGCGGGAGGTCGGCGTCGACGGTGAGCCCGGTGTCCTGGGCGAAACGTTCCAGCGTGCGGCGCAGGGTGTCGACGACCGGCCCGGGGGTGAGGCCGCTCTGCGGGGTGGAGCCGACCAGCACCCGGGCCTCGGCGAAGTTCTCCCGGGCGGTCCGCTCGATCGACCGGAGCTGCTGGGCGGCCCGCTCCGGGTCGGCGTCCAGGGCCGAACGGGCCGCCTCCGCCAGCACGATGATCGAGGCGAACCCCTGCGCCAGGGTGTCGTGGATCTCCCGGGCCATCCGCTCCCGCTCGTCCGCCGCTCCCTGCTTCCGGTGCGCCTCCGCCAACCTCCGGCGGGCGCCTTCCAGTTCGGCGCCCAGCCGGCCCGCCCGTTCCTCGCCGTCCTCCTGCAACCTGTGCACCAGCAGCCCCAGCAGCACCCCGGCGAGGAAGCCGGCCACCGTGAAGACCGTGTTCCCCGTGGGGGAGTCGATGGGGTGCAGGAGGGTGCCGGCCACGGTGGCCCCGGCGGCGGCCCCGCTCAGGCCGATCGCGGCCCGCGGGGACGGGGCGTGGATCCAGAACTGCGGGAGCGAGACGATGAACAGGGCCGCGCCGCCGCCGGGCAGGGCCGCCATCGCCCCCACGCCGAGGGCCAGCAGCACCAGCCAGGCCCTGGGCCGAAGCACCGGCTCCGCGAGGCGGAGCCGGACCGCCGCGTACCCGGCGGCCAGTACGACCAGTACGGTCATCGAGGCGTACAGGGCCGGGCCGTGGTCGTTGCGCAGACTGATCGTCGAGGGCGCGAGACCGAGCAGTACCCAGACCGCCGAGTACCAGAGGTGGAACTTACGGACGGTCAATCGGGTGGTGTGCTGCGGCCGTTGCTCCATCCGATCAGCCTACGTTCGCGGCCCGGCCGGTGTCGGCGCCGTTCCCGAGCGCTCCGGCTCCGGCTCCGGCTCCGGCATCGATGCGGCTGCCGCTGCCGGCTGCGGCCGCGGTGCTCCGGCGGGCCCGCCCCACGCCTCGGGACGGCCACCAGTTGGCCTCGCCCAGCAGCAGCATCAGCGAGGGCAGGATCAGGATCCGGATGACGAACGCGTCCAGCAGGACGGCCACCGCCAGGACGAAACCGATCTGCTTCATCTCGATCAGGTGCAGGGAGGCGAAGCTGGCGAACACGGTCACCATCACCACGGCGGCACTGGTGACCACCCCGGCCGAGCTGCGAATGCCGTCGATGACCGCCTGCCGGGTGGGTACGCCGCTCAGCGCGGCCTCCCGGATGCGGCTGATCACGAACACCTGGTAGTCCATCGACAGGCCGAAGAGGATCACGAAGAGGAACAGCGGGACGCGGGAGCCGATCGAACCGGTGGAGTCGAAGTCGAGGAGCCCCTCGGCCCATTCGTGCTGGAAGACCAGGACCAGCAGACCGAGCGAGGAGGCGGCCGACAGCAGGTTCAGGGCGATGCCGACCAGGCCGAGGACCACGGACCGGAAGGCCCACACCGTCATCGCGAAGGTGACCAGCAGCAGGGCGCCGATGATCAGCGGCAGCTTCTGCTTCTGGTGCGCCGGGTAGTCGTTGTAGCGGGCGACGTCACCGGTCACGGCGGTCTCGCTGCCGGGCAGCCGGCCGACGGTGTCCGGTATGTGGGTCTCGCGGAGGGTCTTCAGGGAGGTCCGGGCGGTGTCGGAGCTGACGGAGTGCGGGACGGCCATCTCCAGCAGGGTGATCCGGCGGTCCGGGGAGGTCCGCAGGACGGGGGTGCCGGTGACCGCCGGATCCTCGGCGGCGCGGTCCGCGAGCCGGCGGAGCTCGCCGGCCACCTCGTCGGCGTGGCCGGCATCGGCGCGTACGACGACCTGGTGCATGGCCTTCAGCTCCGGGTAGGAGGCCATCAGCCGGTCGTAGGTCCGCATGGCCGGGATGGAGCGGGAGTGCGTCTCGCGGCTCATCTCGGTCAGGTTCAGGTTCAGCAGCGGCAGGGCCAGCACGAGCATCGCGAGGGTGGCGACGGCGAGCGTGGCGACGGGGTGCTTGCGGGTGGGGCGCAGGACGGCGTCGGTGATCCGGCCGGCGCCGGTCCTCGGCTGCCGGGGGGTGTAGGTCCGGCCGCGGGCGGCGGCGCGGGCGGCCTTGCGGGCCTGGCGCCGTTCGGAGCGCCCGCCGAGGGCGGCCAGTACGGCGGGCAGCACGGTGAGGGAGCTGACCACCGCGACCAGGGTGACGACGATCGCGCCGGTGGCGATTGAGGAGAAGATCACGTCGTCGGCGAGGTAGAGGGTGGCACTGGAGACGGCGACGGCGAGACCGGAGACGACCACGGCCCGCCCGGAGGTGGCGGCGGCGAGTTCGACGAGGGCCTGCGAGCTGAGCCGGCCGCCGGACCGGGCCCGCTCCTCGCGTTCCCGCTTGAGGTAGAAGAGCGTGTAGTCGACGCCGACGGCGAGGCCGATCAGCAGGATGACGTTGGTGCCGATGCCGGCGTCGGGGAAGACGTGCGAGGCGAGCATCGACAGGCCCACGGCCGCGATGATCGAGGAGAGCGCCAGCAGCAGCGGCACCAGGGCCATGGCCACCGAGCTGAACACGATCAGCAGGGTGATCAGGGTGACCGGCAGGGCGATCACCTCGGTGCGGGCCAGGTCGTCGCCGCGCAGCTTGTCGACGCCCTTGCCGATGGAGGGGCTGCCGACCTCCTCCACCCACAGCCCGGGGTGGGCCGCCTGGACTTCGGCGGTCTGCGCGAGCAGCGGATCGACGTGTTTCTTGCCTTCCAGCTCGGCGCCCTTCATGGTGACGTCGACCCGGACGGCGGACCCGTCGGCGGCCCGGACCGGGTCGGCCACCGAGAGGACCTCCGGCAGCTTCCGCATCCGCTGGACGGTGTCCCGGGCGGCGGCATCGGCGGCCGCCGCGTCCAACGGGCCGCCGCCGGGCCGGGCGTGGATCAGCACCCGCTCCAGCGGCCGCTGCTGCAGGCCGCCCTCGGCCGCGAGTGCCTCGGCCCGGCCGGCCTCGCCGATCCGGAAGTCCTCGGTGGCGGCCGGGTTGCCACCGGCCGCGATCCCGGCACCCAGGCACAGCGTCACGAAGAGGAGCCAGCCGACGATCGCCCGCCAGGGGTGCCCGGCGCTCCAACGGGCCATGCGTACAGGAAGATTCGTCATACGGAACATGCTGGTCAACGAGGCATGCCCGCCGACAGGCTCGCCCGGTGGAACCCGGTGTCCACCGGTCGGTGGACACCGGGCGCCCGGCGCGGGCCCGTTCACTCGTTGTGGAGCACCTTGGCGATGGTGAGGCGGGCCGCCGAGCGGGCGGGTATCAGGGCACCGAGGACGGCGATGGCGACTCCGGCGAGGGCTAGACCGGCCAGCTGCGGAACCTGCCAGACGTCCTTCATGGACTCGGGGAACCGGACCACGCCGACATGGTCGACCAGCAGCCTGTGCGCGGCCATTCCGATGGGTATCCCCAGCAGCCCGCCGACCGCTCCCACCGCCGCCACCGACGCCACGGTCATGGCCACGACCTGCCGCGGGGTCATACCGATGGACTTGAGCATGCCCAGGTCACGGCGCCGCTCCCGGGTGTTCAGCAGCACGGTGTTGAAGACGCCGAGAGCCGCGACGGCGCTCAGCAGAACCGTGAACACCGAGGAGAAGCCGATGATCGTGGCGGTGACCGAGTTCGAGTCGCCGAGGGGTGACGCATGCAGGCCCGGGCCGGCCGCCCTGACCGCGTCGCTGTAGGCCTTCGCATCGGTACCCGGCTCCAGCTGCACCCTGTACTCGGCGGGCCGCACCTCCGGGTCGAGGGCAGCCATCGTGTCCCACGACGCGGTCAGCGCACGCTGGTTGCCCGACATGAGCTGACCGACGATGGTCACCTCCGCTCGCCGGCCCCCCAGCTCCAGGGTGATCCGGTCGCCGACCTTCAGGCCGTGCCGGGTCAGGAAGGGCGGCCCGGCCACCGCTTCGCCGGGACCCCGCACATAGCGGCCTTCCACGACGCGTTCGGCGTCCGGCGGATTCTCTCCGCGGTAGAAGTCGACGAACCGGGTCTCGGTGTGCCCGACGATGCCGACCCGGGTGAGCGCGCGGGCCGTCACTCCCTGCGCGCCGGGCAACGAGCGCAACCGCTTCTCGATCTCGGCATCGTCGAGAGCGGGTGTGGTCCGGTCGTCGTTGGCCGCCAGGTCCACTGCCACCTGCACTCGGGGTCCTTCGCCCTCGCCCCCCTTGCCGAGGGCCAGCATCGTTCCGGTCAGCCCGGTGGTCACGGTGACCGTGGTCACCCCGAGGACGATGGCGGCCATCGTCATCAGGGTGCGGCCCGGACGGGCGAACGGCTGCCCCAGGCCCAGACTGACGGAGCGCGGCAGCGGGCTGCCGCTCAGCCGGCGCTGGACGCCCAGTCCGCGTCCGCCCGCCCGGGGCGAGCTGCCGGCACTGATCGCCCGGGCGGCCGACAGCCGGTGCGCCCGCAGGGCGGGGATCAGCGCGGTGACGAGAACGAGCGCGGGCATGCCCAGCAGGCAGCCGACCGGTATCCACGGGCTGAGCCCGATGGAGGCCTGCCCGGTTTCCACGCCGGAGAAGGCCATCTGCAGCACGGGTTCGGCGAGCAGTGCGCCGGCCAGGGTGCCCAGGACGCTGCCGACGGCGGCCGGTACGAAGACCATCGTCAGATACACCGCGACCACCTGGTTCGGGGTGAAGCCGAGCGCCTTGAGCACACCGATGTGCCGGTATCCGGAGACCACCGCACCGCTGATCACATTGCCGACGATCAGCACCGACACCAGCAGGCCGAGAATGCCGAACACCGATATGAAGGGGAGGTAGGCATCGGCCTGCTCGGAGAAGGCCCGCTTGAGCGCCAGGTGGGACTGCGAGGTGGTCAGCGCCCCCTCGGGCAGCCCGGCGGTGGCCTCCGCCAGCCCGGCCTCGACCTGCCGGTCCGTCCCCGCATCGGTGAACCGGTACAGCATCTGGAGGGCGGCCGGATGCAGCGCGGCCATCTGGTCCGGTGTCACCCAGGCGCCGGCCGAGTGGCTGGCACTCACCGCGAAACCGACGACGGTGAGGGGCGCGGCGCCGGCCGCGGGCAGCTGCGTCCCCAGCAGTTCCGGGTTGGGGGTGCCCTGGACGGACCAGTTGACGACGATCTCGCCGGGCGCGGTGGCCCAGCGGCCCTCCAGCAGCTCGATCCGGTCCACCGGCCCCGCCGGATCAGCCCGGCCCACCACGGCGAGCGGGCCGCCGGGCATCCACAGCCAGCCCTTGGGAGTCTGCAGCACCGTCTGGCCGAAGGGCCCGGCGGCGGCCTGTATCCCCGGCCGCCGCGCGGTGTCCGCCAGCTGCGCGCCGCTGACCTTCGCAGCGTCGTACGTCGCCACTGCGTGCGCGCCGCGCTGTTTGGCGTACATCCGCTCGAAGGGCGCGGACGCGGCGCCGAGCAGGGTCAGGGCGAGCAGGACCGTCAGGGTGGAGCACAGCACGACCAGGCCGATGACCACGGTCTGCACTCTGCGGCGCTTGACCGCACCGCGCGAGGCCCGCCACACGGCGCTCATCGGGCCGACTCCAGCGTGCTCTCGCGGGCCACCCGGCCGTCGGCGAACTCGATCAGCCGGTTCGCGCAGCGGCCGGCCAGCTGCGGATCGTGGGTGACGATCAGCAGGGTCTGGCCTATCTGGTTCAGGTCGATCAGCAGGTCCATCACCTGCTCTCCCGAGCGGCTGTCCAGCGCGCCGGTCGGTTCGTCGGCGAGCAGCAGGGCCGGACGGTTCATCAGTGCCCGGGCCACGGCGACCCGTTGGCGTTCACCGCCGCTGAGTGTCGCCGGATAGGCGTCCCGGCGGTCGGCCACACCGAGTTCGTCGAGGAGCTCGAGCGCGCGGCGCCGCGCCTGCCGGGCGGAGGACCCGGTCAGCTGGGCGGCCAGCGCCACATTGTCGAGGGCCGGCAGGTCGTCTATGAGGTTGAAGAACTGGAAGATCATGCCGACATGCCGCCGCCGGAACAGGGCGAGCCCGGTCTCGTTCAGCGCGCCCAGATCCTGGCCGTGGACCCGCACCGTGCCCGAAGTCGGCCGGTCCAGCCCGGCGATCATGTTGAGCAGGGTGGACTTGCCGCAGCCCGAGGGCCCCATCACGGCGACCGCTTCCCCGGCCCTGATCTCCAGCGACACCCCGTCGAGGGCCTTCGCGTCGCCGTACTCCTTCTGTACGCCGTCCAGCCTGACGACGACCTGCTGCTCAGTAGTCATGACTCGAAGTTAGAAGCGGCGCCAGGCCCCCTGCGTCCCTCCCCGGATGTAACCCCAACCCCCCGTCATCCTGGGGATGTACGGACTCAACCGACGGATTGATGCCCATGAGGAGGATGCGGATCTTGGTGCGGGCTGGGAGGCTGACAGGGTGTGGAATTCAGGGGTCGGCTGGCTGACCGTCGCGGTGGTGACCACGGGTGCCGTCGCGGCCTGGCTCGGCATGGCGCTGGCCACGGCACGGCGGCGGCACCGGGCCGCCATCGGGGAACGCGGCTGGCTGCTGGAGCGCGAGCGGGAGAGCGCCGCGCGCACCGCGGTCGACGCCGAACGGGCCCGGATCGCGGCCGAACTCCACGACATCGTCAGCCACAACGTGAGCCTGATGGTGGTCCAGGCCGGCGCCGCACGGGAAGTCCTCGCCACCCTGCCGGACGAGGCGGCGGCCGCGATGAGTGCCGTCGAGACGGCCGGCCGTCACACCATGACCGAACTGCGCCACCTCCTGGGCCTGCTCGCCCCCGCCCAGGACGGCAAGGACGAACCGTACGGCGCGGGCGGAGCGGACCTCTCCCCGCAACCCAGCCTGAGCCGGCTCAGCCCGCTGATCGACCGGATCTGCTTCGCCGGCCTGCCCGTCGAGGTCCGGATATCGGGGGAGCCGCGCCCGCTGCCGCCCGGGATAGACGTCACCGCGTACCGGATCATCCAGGAGGCCTTGACCAACGCCCTCAAACACGGAGACGGAGCGAAAGCCGAAGTGACCGTCCGCTACGCCGACCACTACCTCCGCGTCGAAATACTGAACGACGGCCCCAGCGTCCTCACGGGCACGGCCCGCCCGGCCCCCGCCCGTGCCGACGGCGCCGGACACGGACTGGTCGGGCTCCGCGAGCGGGTCTCCGTCTACGGCGGCGAGCTCGACGCCCGCCGCCGCCTCGGCGGCGGCTACCGCGTCCGCGCCCGGCTCCCCCTGGACCGCCCATGACCCCCGCCGAAGGCGCCGCCACCGCGCCCACCGCCACCGCGCCCACCGCCACCGCGCCCACCGCCACCGAGCCCACCGCCACCGAGCCCGCGCCGCGGGTCGTGATCGCAGACGATCAGGAACTGGTCCGCACCGGATTCCGCATGATCCTCAACGCCCGCGGCATCGACGTGGTGGCCGAGGCGGCGGACGGCGCCGAAGCCGTGACGGCAGCCCGCAGCCTGCGGCCCGACGTGGTCCTGCTGGACATTCGCATGCCCGGGATGGACGGCCTGGAGGCCGCCCGCCGGATCCTCGCCCAGGACCCCGCCTGCCGGGTGATCATGCTGACCACCTTCGACCTCGACCAGTACGTCTACGCCGCCCTCGCCGCAGGTGCCAGCGGGTTCCTCCTCAAGGACGTCACCTCCGACCACCTGGCCGCCGCCATCCGCCTGGTCAACACGGGAGACGCCCTCCTCGCCCCGTCCATCACCCGCCGCCTGGTGGAGCGGTTCGCCGCCGCTCCCGGAACCGGATCGGCACCCGGACCGGCCGCTCCCGCCGCTGCGAGGCTGCGCACCAGCGCATCCCGCCGGGTCCACCGGGACCTGGCCGGCCTCACACCCCGCGAGCTCGAAGTCCTCACGCTGATGGGCCGGGGCCTGTCCAACACCGAGCTGGCGCAGAAGCTGACCCTCAGCGAAGCCACGGTGAAGACGCACGTGGCCCGCATCTTCGCCAAGCTCGGCCTGCGCGATCGCGCCCAAGCAGTGGTCCTGGCCTACGAGACGGGCCTGGTCTCCCCGGGGGACGCGGACGCAGCCGGCGCGACCGGCTGAGCGCCCGACCGGCCGACCGGGGCCGACCGCCCGCGAGGCCTGTGGGCGATGCGAGCCCGTGGCCGAATCCCGCCCGGTCACGGGCCGGGCACGGCGGCGTAAGAAACACGGTGGCGTAAGAGACACGACGGCGTAAGAGAGTCGTCAAGGACGAGGCAGGCGCCGTATGGGCCCCGTCAAGGGCGCCCTTACGGGCCTCAACGGGATGTTTTCTCTACTTGTCCTGTCCCGTCTCAACCCCTTCGGGAGCTCACGATGGCCGACCTGGCCTTCGTCGCCACCACGATCGCGGTCTTCGCGCTGGTGGCACTCGTCGCCAAGGGGGTGACCAAGCTGTGACTGCCGAGAACATCGTCGGCCTGCTGGTCGCCATCTCCCTGCTGGGCTATCTCGTCCTCGCCCTTGTGTACCCGGAGAGGTTCTGAGCTCCGATGAGTCCTGTTCTTGCAGGCGTGCTCCAGCTCCTCGCACTCATAGCGGTGCTGGCACTCGTCTACCGACCCCTGGGCGACCACATGGCCCGGGTCTACTCCTCGGAGAAGCACTACGCACCGGAGCGGTGGATCTACAAGGCCATCGGCGCGAATCCGAATGCGGAGATGCGCTGGCCCGCCTACCTGCGCGGCGTCCTGGCCTTCTCCGGCGTGAGCGTCCTCTTCCTCTACGTCCTCCAGCGCGTGCAGGGCAGCCTGCCGGGTTCGCTCGGCTTCGCGTCGATCGACCCCGACCAGGCGTTCAACACGGCCGCGTCGTTCGTGGCGAACACCAACTGGCAGTCGTACGCCGGCGAGCAGGCCATGGGCCACGTCGTGCAGACCGGCGGCCTCGCGGTGCAGAACTTCGTCTCGGCGGCGGTCGGCATGGCCGTCGCGGTGGCTCTCGTACGCGGCTTCGCCCGCTCCCGCACCGGTGAGCTGGGCAACTTCTGGGCCGACCTGGTGCGAGGCACCGTACGGATCCTGCTGCCCATCGCGGTGATCGGCGCGATCGTCCTGGTCGCCTGCGGCGCCATCCAGAACTTCGCCGGCATCCACGAGGTCGGCCAGTTCATGAACCGGCACGCCACGGCCGGCACCCAGCAGTGGAACGGCGGCGCGGTCGCCTCGCAGGAGGCCATCAAGGAGCTGGGCACCAACGGCGGCGGATACTTCAACGCCAACTCGGCCCACCCCTTCGAGAACCCGACCCCGCTGTCGAACCTCTTCGAGATCTTCCTGATCCTGGTCATCCCGTTCGCCCTGACGCGGACCTTCGGGAAGATGGTCGGAAGCGTGAAGCAGGGCTACGCGATCCTGGCGACGATGGCCGTGATCTGGCTCGGGTTCACCGCTCTGATGATGTGGACGGAGTTCGCGCACCACGGTCCGGCGTTCGACATCGCCGGGGGTGCGATGGAGGGCAAGGAGACCCGCTTCGGCATCGGCGGCTCCTCGATCTTCGCGGTGGCCACGACCCTGACGTCCACGGGCGCGGTGAACTCCTTCCACTCCTCGTACACGGGCTTCGGCGGCGGCATCGCGATGCTGGGCATGCAGCTCGGCGAGATCGCACCCGGCGGTGTCGGCTCCGGCCTCTACGGCATGCTGGTAATGGCGGTCATCGCCGTGTTCATCGCCGGCCTGATGGTCGGCCGCACCCCCGAGTACCTGGGCAAGAAGCTCGGCACCCGCGAGATCAAGTTCGCGGCCTGCTACATCCTCATCACCCCGGCGCTGGTGCTCTGCTTCACCGCCGCCGCGATGGCGCTGGACACCCCGGCGAACTCGATGACGAACTCCGGCGCGCACGGCTTCTCCGAGATCCTCTACGCCTACACCTCGGGCGCCAACAACAACGGCTCCGCGTTCGCGGGTCTCAACGCCGACACCCAGTGGTTCAACTCGACCATCGGCATCGCGATGCTGCTGGGCCGCTTCCTGCCCATGGTGTTCGTCCTCGCGCTGGCCGGCTCCCTTGCCGAGCAGAAGCCCGTCCCCGAAACCGCAGGCACCCTGCGTACCGACAAGCCCCTCTACGCCGGGCTGCTCGTCGGAACCATCGTCATCATCACCGGTCTGACCTACTTCCCCGCCCTCGCGCTGGGACCGCTCGCTGAAGGGCTCGCCTCATGAGCACCGTCACTCCCACCCGTGCTCCACACGGAGACGTGCCAACCGGTCACAAGCCGGCCCCCGGCCGGGTCGGCGGCGGCTTGTTCGACCCGAAGCAGCTGCTGAAGTCCTTCCCGGACGCGGTCCGCAAGCTCGACCCCCGCGTGATGGCCAAGTCGCCCGTCATGTTCGTGGTCTTGATCGGCTCGGTGGTCACCACCGTCTTGGCGGTCAAGGACCCGGGCGACTGGTTCGGCTGGGCGATCACCGCCTGGCTGTGGCTGACCACGATCTTCGCCAACCTGGCGGAGGCGGTGGCCGAGGGCCGCGGCAAGGCGCAGGCCGACACCCTGCGCAAGGCCAAGAGCGACACCGTCGCCCGCCGCCTGGTGGGCGACGAAGAGGAACACGTCCCCGGCACCGATCTGAGGATCGGTGACCTGGTGGTCTGCGAGGCGGGCGACATCATCCCCGGCGACGGTGACGTCGTCGAGGGCGTCGCCTCGGTCGACGAGTCCGCGATCACCGGCGAGTCCGCCCCCGTCATCCGCGAGTCGGGTGGTGACCGGTCCGCGGTGACGGGCGGCACGAAGGTCCTCTCGGACCGGATCGTCATCAAGATCACCACCAAGCCCGGTGAGACCTTCATCGACCGCATGATCAACCTGGTCGAGGGCGCCGCCCGGCAGAAGACCCCCAACGAGATCGCCCTCAACATCCTCCTGGCGTCCCTCACGATCGTCTTCCTGCTTGCCGTCGTCACCCTCCAGCCGTTCGCGATCTACGCGGGCGCCGAGCAGTCGATGATCGTCCTGACCGCGCTGCTGGTCTGCCTGATCCCCACCACCATCGGCGCCCTGCTCTCCGCCATCGGCATCGCCGGCATGGACCGCCTGGTCCAGCGCAACGTCCTGGCCATGTCCGGCCGCGCGGTGGAAGCGGCGGGCGACGTCTCCACCCTCCTGCTGGACAAGACCGGCACCATCACCCTCGGCAACCGCCAGGCCTCCGAGTTCGTGCCCGTCAAGGGCACCACGGCGGCCGAACTCGCCGACGCCGCCCAGCTGTCCTCCCTCGCGGACGAGACCCCCGAGGGCCGTTCCGTCGTCGTCCTGGCGAAGGAGAAGTACGGCCTGCGCGAGCGCCACCAGGGCGAACTCGCCGGCGCCGAGTGGATCGCCTTCACCGCCCAGACCCGCATGTCCGGCGTCGACGTCGACGGACGCAAGATCCGCAAGGGGGCCGCGGGCTCCGTCATCACCTGGGTCACCGAACAGGGCGGCCAGGTCTCCGTGGACGCCGACACCCTCGCCAACACCATCTCCGAGGCCGGCGGCACCCCGCTCCTCGTCGCCGTCGAGGACGAGGAGGGCGCCCGCGTCCTCGGTGTCATCCACCTCAAGGACGTCGTCAAGGAGGGCATGCGCGAACGGTTCGACGAGCTGCGCCGCATGGGCATCAAGACCGTCATGATCACGGGTGACAACCCGCTGACCGCCAGGGCCATCGCCGAAGAAGCCGGCGTGGACGACTTCCTCGCCGAGGCCACCCCCGAGGACAAGATGGCCCTCATCAAGCGGGAGCAGGCCGGCGGCAGGCTCGTCGCCATGACGGGCGACGGTACGAACGACGCCCCGGCCCTCGCCCAGGCCGACGTCGGCGTGGCGATGAACACCGGCACCTCGGCCGCCAAGGAGGCCGGGAACATGGTGGACCTGGACTCCAACCCCACCAAACTCATCGAAATCGTCGAGATCGGCAAGCAGCTCCTCATCACCCGGGGCGCGCTCACGACCTTCTCCATCGCCAACGACGTCGCGAAGTACTTCGCGATCATCCCCGCCATGTTCGCGGTGGTCTACCCGGGCCTGGACAAGCTCAACATCATGAGCCTGCACTCCCCGGAGTCGGCGATCCTCTCCGCGGTCGTCTTCAACGCCCTGATCATCATCGCCCTGGTGCCGCTCGCCCTCAAGGGCGTCCGGTACAAGCCGACCAGCGCCGACACGATGCTCCGCCGCAACCTCGGCCTCTACGGCCTCGGCGGCCTGATCGCCCCGTTCATCGGCATCAAGCTCATCGACCTGCTCATCTCCCTCATCCCCGGGCTCGCCTGAACTAGGAACGTGCTGAGACGACCATGAACAACACTGTCAGCAACACTGCACGGCTGATCGGTGCCGGTCTCCGGGCCCTGCTGGTCCTCACCGTGATCTGCGGCGTCCTCTACCCGCTCGCCGTCACCGGCATCGCGCAGGGCCTCTTCAACGACAAGGCCAACGGCTCCGAAATAAAGGACGCGGGCGGCAAGGTCGTCGGCTCCTCCCTCATCGGCCAGACCTACAACCTGCCCGCGCAGAACCCGAACGACCCCGACGAGGCCGCCGAGCCGGACCTGAAGTGGTTCCAGCCGCGCCCCTCCAACGGCCTGGGCTCCAACAGCGTCAACACCCAGTACTCCCTCATACTCTCCGGCGCCACCAACCGGGCCGGTGACAACGAGGACCTCGTCAAGTGGGTCACCGACGCCAAGGCCGCCGTCGTCGCCGACAACTCCACCCCCACCTACCGGGTCAACCCCCAGGACGTGCCCGCCGACGCCGTCACCTCCTCCGGCTCCGGCCTCGACCCGCACATCTCGCCCCAGTACGCGAAGATCCAGATCCACCGCGTCGCCGAACGGAACGACCTCGACGTCAAGCAGGTCGAGAAACTCGTCGCCGACCACACCACCGGCCGCACCTTCGGCTTCATCGGCGAACCCCGCGTCAACGTCCTCGAACTCAACACCGCACTCAAGGCGCTCGTACGATGACCCGCGTGCTGGTGGTGGACGACGAGCCGCAGCTGGTACGCGCCCTGGAGATCAACCTGAAGGCGCGCCACCACGAGGTGGACTCCGCGCCGGACGGCACCAGGGCCCTGCTGGCCGCGGCAGCCCGCCGCCCGGACGTCGTCCTGCTGGACCTCGGTCTGCCGGACATGGACGGGATCGAGGTCATCAGGCGGCTGCGCGGCTGGTCGCGCGTACCGATCCTGGTGGTCTCCGCCCGGCACAGCAGCGATGAGAAGGTCGAGGCGCTCGACGCGGGCGCCGACGACTACATCACCAAGCCGTTCAGCATGGACGAACTCCTCGCCCGGCTGCGGGCCTGCTCCCGGCGGACCTGGGCGGCCAAGGGGACGGCGAGCGAGGAAGTGGTGGTGGAGACCGAGGAGTTCACCATCGACCTGCTCGCGAAGAAGGCCGAGCGGCGGGGGCAGGAGATCCGGCTGACCCCGACCGAATGGCATCTGCTGGAGGTACTGATCCGCAACCGCGGCCGGCTCGTCACCCAGCGGGGCCTGCTCCAGGAGGTGTGGGGCGCCGGCTACAGCTCCCAAACCAACTACCTGCGGGTCTACATGGCCCAGTTGCGCCGCAAGCTGGAGCCGGATCCCTCGCACCCGCGCTATCTGGTCACCACCCCGGGCATGGGCTACCGCTTCGACACGTAGGCACCACCCGCGGAGACGGTGCAGCCGAGCCGGTTCAGGTGCGCTCCTCCTCCTCGGCCTCCATGCGCCGGATCCCTTCGTGCGTGAGGGTGACCATCGCGGGAGTGTTGCCCGGCTCCCAGTCGACGGAGATCAGGCCTTCGCCCGCCAGGTACGTGCAGGCGGCGGCCAGATCCTGCTCCGGTATGCGGAGGTCGTTGCGCAGCTTGGCCCCGGTGATCCCGAGGAGGCGGTTGCCCTCGACGGCCTCGTACAGGAGCCGCAGGACCTGCTCGCGGTAGGTCTTGCGCTCGCGCAGTGTCGCCATGACCGCGTCCTCTCGTGCGGGGTGCGGGGTGCGGAGCGCCGGGCCCTGGTGGCCGTCAGACTTCGTCGGCGTGGGCGCCCGTACCGGCGGGCGGTCTGCTGGCGGCCAGCCAGGAGCGTTCGGGTCCGGCCGCGGATTCCGTGTCCACCGTGAGGTGGAGCCTGGTGCCGGTTCCTCCCGGGGCGGGGTAGCTGCGCTGCTCGGTGCAGGCGAAGAAGCGGCGCAGGACCTCGGCGACCGCACGGGCGGCCTCGGGGGAGGCCGCGACGATCCGGACCTCGGCGTGTCCGACCGACGGCAACGTCCGGGTCTCGGTGGCCTCGGTGGCCTCCGTGGCCTCGGTGCTGGTCTTGGTGGGGTTCACGAGGTGTGTCCCTGCTTCCGGTGGCCTCGCCGGCCGACACCCGGCAGGACGTCTGTGTAGTGGTGGGCCGCGATCCGCGCGTCGTGCTGGGCATTGAGCAGATGGATTAGGCGCATGCCCACGCCGATCATGGCGAGGACCACCGCGATGAGGATGATGGTCTCCACGCTTCTCACCTCCAGGTGTTTCCGGGCACGGGCAGGGCCCGCCGCCCGATCAGGTGCCCGAAGGGAGACATGCAGGCCCCGCCTTCGGTCTCCCAGGTGTCCTCCCGGCTCCGGGCATTCCGGATGTCGCGGCCGATCACGGCTTCGTTGGCCAGCAGGGTGCCGGCGGTCAGGACGCTTCCCGGGACGGCGGCTGCGGCCATCAGCCGGGCGGCTGCGGTCGGCTCGGTCTCGGGCGGGATCACCAGCAGGTCCCAGCGGCCGACGGTGCCGGAGAGCAGGATCAGCTTGTCGGGGTGCTGTTCGGTGAACCAGCCCACGTGCACGGTGTGCCCGGCGACGCGAACCGTGTGCGGGATGACGGGCCAGCGGGTGGGATTCACGGTGACCCGTGTGATGCGTCCCCAGGCTTCGTCGAGTGCGGCCGCGAGCGGCGGAAGTTCGGTGCCGAGGTCGCGGGAGTAGGGCCACCAGGCGCCGTCCAGTTGGCCGGCGAGCGTGGTCTTGGGGGTGAGGGACAGTCGTGCCGAAAACTCTCGGGCGAGGTCGCGGGGGGCTGTGCGGTCGAGGATCGTGCTCATGGCGCGGACCTGCCCCCGGGCTGCTCGTCGGCAGCCCGGAATTCGTGATCCCCGGAAACGACACCCGCGTGGAAGCCGGTGTACGAAGTGCTTCCGGTGCTTTCACTGTACTCCTGGCCAGAGTCCGGACGCCCTGTCCGACCAGGCATTTTCCGGTGGAAGGCGGCCAGGGCAGCGGCAGGGCCGCGGCGATCTTCACGCAAATCGGCCGCCCTCGGGCTTCTCCCAATGCACCGCCTCTGACCTGCGGTCGAGCGGTCAGCGGTTGTCACCCTCGGCCAGGATCGGCCACCGTCCCACGACCCACGGACGGCCCGGCGGCGCGGACATGCCCACTAGTCGACGCAGGTGAGAGAGACGTCGGCCCGGTTCGACTTGGCGTCCTCGCCGACGATCGTGATCTGCGCCCAGCCGCTGAACTTGTCCGGGGCCTTCTTCAGGGCGACGCCGTCCCAGGACATCTTGGGAACGTTCTGGGTGCCGGCCGCGGTGAAGGTGAGGGTCGCCGCACCCGAGACGAGGCCGTCGCTCCGGGTCCAGCGGTACTTGACGGTGCCGGGACCCGAGGTGCTGATCGTGCCGGCGAAGCCCGGAACGACCCCGTCCGGGAAGATGATGCACCCGATGTCGCCCTGCTTGCCGAGGTACTGGGCGGTTACGGAGGTGACGTCCGCCGTCTTGGCCTGCGGATCGGCCTGCCCGGCGGGTTCCTCCGGCACCTTGCTGCACGTGACGGGCGGCGTGTTCCTGTTGCGCTCCTTGACGGTGTAGGTGCCGTAGGTCACGTTCTCGTCGACGTACTTCCCGTTGGACGCGACCCTGACGTTCTGGCTCGAGGTGCCCCCGGAGATCGTCAGGCGGGCTCCCTTGTCGAAGCCGGAGAGCTTGAGGTCGTACGTGGGCTTCTTGTCCGGGCCGGGTTCGCCCTTGACCAGGGCGCAGGTGCCGGCGGGGGCGGCGGCGGCCTGCGGTGCGGCGAAGGCCGGGGCGAGGACGCACGCTGCCGCGGCGAGAGGCGCGAGGAGCGCGAGGCGGTGGTGCCGGGCCATGGTGTCTTCCTCCGGTGCCTGTCGGAACGGGCCTCGGCGGCCCTGCGGCACCGGAGTGGAGACGGAGTGCCGAACCGGCCGGCCGGGCGGGCTCCCCTCTCGACCGTACAACGGGGGCCGGACGCCCGCAGTCCCGGCCGCGGCCGGGACGGCCTAGCCTGGTGCTCTTCACGCCAGATACGCATGCAAGTTGGCGAGTTACGCAGGACGCCAACCACAGCGCCAAAGGTCCTGCCGTCACTGTGCTCGAATCGGAATTCATGTGAGCCGGTCACTGCGTCGATCTCTGCCCGTTGAGGTGTCAGGTTGTCCGCCTCAACACCGTGACCGCCGCATATCGCCGTGGAGGTCGGTCCGGAGCGGCGGGGACACGAAGACCCGGAGGTCGAGGCGCACGCTGGCGCTGCCCGGTCGGGCCATCGACGCGTTGAAGAACCAGTGGGAGCGGCAGGGTTGGCAGCGGGTGGCGGCCGGCGAGGCCTGGCAGGAGAGCGGGCTCGTCTTCATTCTCCCGGCTGGTCGGGCACTCCAGCACCGCCGTGACGGAGGAGGTCTACCGGAAGCAGATCCGGCCGGTGATCCAGATGGGGGCTACGGCCATGGACGGCATTTTCGGGGCCGCTCCGAACCCCTAGACCCGTAGTCACTCAGTTGGACGTGCAGACGGAAACAGGTGAGGCACCTACTAGTTCTAGTAGGTGCCTCACCTGGTCTTACTCTGTCGGGGTGGCGGGATTTGAACCCACGACCTCTTCGTCCCGAACGAAGCGCGCTGCCAAGCTGCGCTACACCCCGATCGCCGCTCTTGCAGCGCTTGCTGCCTGGCGACATCGATTACTCTAGCGGACCCTCGGCCGGAGACGAAATCCGGTTTTCGCGGAGGTCGCGGCGGCGGCGATCGGCCGTGGTCAGGGCAGCCGGGTCGGTGTCGCTCACTGATCCTGCGGGGTCAGCGTCAGGAGCGTCGCCTCCGGAGGGCAGGCGAATCGGACCGGGGTGTACCGGTTGGTGCCGCAGCCCGCCGAGACGTGCAGGTACGAGCGCTGCCCGCCGGTCTCGTGCGTGGACAGCCCCTTCACCCGCCCGGTGTCCAGGTCGCAGTTGGTGACCAGGGCGCCGTAGAAGGGGATGCACAGCTGCCCGCCGTGCGTGTGGCCGGCGAGGATCAGCGGGTAGCCGTCCGCCGTGAACGACTCCAGGGTGCGCAGGTACGGGGCGTGCACCACGGCCATGGAGAAGTCCGCGTCCGGCTCCGGGCCGCCCGCCACCTGCTCGTACCGGTCGCGCTTGATGTGCGGGTCGTCCAGGCCGGTGAAGGCCAGTTCGAGGTCCTGCAGCTTGAGCCGGGCCCGGGTGTTGGTGAGGTTCAGCCAGCCGGCCGCGTCGAAGGCGTCCCGGATTTCCTCCCACCGGTTGTGGACGGCGCCGACCACCGGCTTGTTGCCGTTCAGCCCGTGCCGGCCCTGCGCCTTCTCCAGCAGGTAGAGGGCGGGATTGCGCAGCCGCGGGCCGTAGTAGTCGTTCGAGCCGAAGACGTACACGCCGGGGAAGGACATCAGCGGGCCGAGCGCGTCCAGCAGCTCCGGGATGCCCTCGGTGTCGGACAGGTTGTCGCCGGTGTTGACGACGAAGTCCGGGCGCAGCCCCGCCAGGGAATGCAGCCAGGCGCGTTTCTTGTGCTGGCCGCTCACCATGTGGATGTCCGAGACCTGCAGCACCCGCAGGGGGCGCATGCCGCGCGGAAGGACCGGCACGGTCACCCGCCGCAGGCGGAAGGACCTCGCCTCGAAGCCGGCGGCATAGGCCACCCCGGCTGCTCCGACCGCGGCGATGCCGGCGGTGACCTTCAGGGGTACTCCGTAACGCGCACGCATGGAGACATCGTCGCAGACGGCGGAGAAGCGTAAAACGAGTGGGCGGACCCCTGGGGCCACCTGGCAGACTCGCAGCATGACCACGCTCAAGGCCAAGCTGCAGGACGACCTCACCACCGCCATCAAGGCGCGCGACGAGCTGCGCTCGTCCACGCTCCGCCTCACCCTCGCCGCGATCACCAAGGAGGAGGTCGCCGGCAAGACCGCCCGCGAGCTCTCCGACGACGAGGTGCTCAAGGTGATCGCCAAGGAGGCGAAGAAGCGCCGCGAGGCCGCCGACGCCTTCGCCCAGGGTGGCCGGCCGGAGCAGTCCGAGCGGGAGATCGCCGAGGGCAAGGTCCTGGACGGCTACCTGCCGAAGCAGCTCACCGACGACGAGCTGCGGGCGATCGTGGCTCAGGCCGTCGAGGAGGCCAAGGCGGCGGGTGCCGAGGGGCCGCGCGCCATGGGTGCGGTCATGAAGATCGTGAACCCGAAGGTGGCCGGGCTGGCCGAGGGCGGGCGGGTCGCCGCCGTCGTCAAGCAGCTCCTCGCCTGAGCCGGAAGCAAGGCCGAAGCAAGGCCGAAGCAAGGCCTAAGTAGGGCCTAAGTAAGGCCTAAGCCGAAGCAGGGCCGAAGCAAGGCCGGAGGCAAGAGAGCCGAAGGAAGAAAGAGGGGCCCCGGCCGATGGCCGGGGCCCCTCTCCGCTCGGTTGTGGCGCCGGTCAGCGGCGGCCGCCGTTCCCGTTCCCGTTCGGGCCGCCGATGACGCCCGGATCCAGGGTGATCCCCGGGAACGGGTTGGTCGGGTCGTCGCCGCCGGTTCCGCCGGTGGCCCCGCCCGTGGCCCCGGTGGTCGTGTCGCCGGTCGCCCCGCCGGGCCGGCTGTCGCCGGGCTTGCCGTCACCCGGCTTGCCGGGCTTCACGGGCCGGTTCGGCCGGCCCCGCCCGCCCGGGTTCGGAACGGACGGCTCCGGGATGCTGATCGTGGCGAAGCCGGGTGCCTCGCGCCCGGCCAGTGCGCCCGAGACGGCGCCCTTCCAGATCGGGCCGGGCAGACCGCCGCCGAAGACCTTCGGGTAGTACTCGCCGCCGATGGTGATCTGCTCCATCGAGATCTTCTTCATGCCGCCGGAGCCGACCCAGACCGCACCGGACAGGTTCGGGGTGTAGCCGACGAACCAGGCGTTGTGCCGGGAGTCGGTGGTACCGGTCTTGCCCGCGTTGTCCCGGCCGCTCAGACCGGCCCGCTCACCGGTACCGGAGTCGACCACACCGAGCAGCAGGGTGTTGATGGTGTCCGCGGTCTGCTCGGACATCGCCCGCGAGCACTTGGACTTCGGCACCTGCAGCGCCTTGCCGTGCGAGTCGGTGATCGACTCGATGGCCACCGGGGTGCAGTACTCGCCGCGGTTGGCGAAGGTCGCGTACGCGTTCGCCATCGTCAGCGGCGACAGTTCGGCCGAGCCGAGCGCGATCGACGGGGCCTCGGGCAGCTTGGTGCCGGCGGCCGGGACCACGCCGAGCTTCTGCGTCATCTCCATGACCGGGCAGAGCCCGATCTCGCCGATCATCTGCACGAAGTACGTGTTGATCGACTTCTCCATGGCGGTCCTGAGCGCGTACGGACCGATCTCGTCCTCGGTCTCGTTCTCCGCCGTCGCGGGCCCACGCCGGTCCGGCGTGTTGACCCACTGGCTGCCGTCGCACTTCGGGATCGGGCTCGGGTAGTCGATCTTGTTCGGCGACGCGTACACCTTGGTCGGCGGCATGCCCTGTTCCAGCGCGGCGGCCGCGATGAACGGCTTGAACGTCGAACCGACCTGGAAGCCGAAGTTCGAGCCGCCCATCCGCTTGTCCACGGAGAAGTTGATCTGCGTCTCGTTCTTCCCGAAGCCGTACGGCTTGGACTGCCCCATGGCCAGCACCTTGCCGGTGCCCGGCTCCACCAGGGTCACGGCCGTCGCGATCGTGTCGTCCTGGTAGACGTGCTCCTTGATGGAGGCGTTCGTGGACTCCTGCGACTGCGGGTCCAGGGTGGTACGGATCGTCAGGCCGCCCTGGTTCCAGATCTTCGCCCGGTCCTCCCTGGTCTTGCCGAAGACCGGGTCGGACAGGAACGTGTTGCGCACGTAGTCGCAGAAGAAGCCCGCGCCCTTCACGGCGGTGATGCAGCCGTTCCGCGGCTTGGTCACCTTCAGCTGGACGGGCTTGGCCTTCGCCGCGTCCGCCTCCGCCTGCGAGATGTCCCTGACGTCGGCCATCCGCTGGAGGACGACGTTCCGGCGGTTGGTCGCCTCGGTGGAGTCGTTCACCGGGTCGTACCGGCTCGGCGACTGGACCAGGCCGGCCAGCAGCGCCGACTGCTCCAGGGTCAGGTCCTTGGCGGGCTTGCTGAAGTAGCGCTGCGCCGCGGACTCGATTCCGTACGCCTGCTGGCCGAAGTACGTGATGTTGAGGTAGTTCTCGAGGATCTTCTTCTTCCCGAGTTCCTCCTCGACCTGGATCGAGTACTTCAGCTCGCGGATCTTGCGGCCCAGGCTCTTCTCCTGGGCCTCGCGGACCTTGGTCGGGTCGTCGCCGGCCTCTTCGACGAACACGTTCTTCACGTACTGCTGCGTGAGGGTGGAAGCGCCCTGCGCGGCGCCGCCCTCCTGCGCGTTCCGGTTGACCGCGCGCAGGATGCCCTTGAGGTCGACCGCGCCGTGCTCGTAGAAACGCGAGTCCTCGATCGCGACGATCGCCTTCTGCATGTACGGAGAGATGGCGGTGAGCGGGACCACCTGCCGGTCGCGCGAATAGACGGAGGCGATCAAGCCACCCTCGGCGTCCAGGATCGTGGTGCGCTGACTCAGCGGCGGAGTCTTGAGATTGGCCGGGATCTCATCGAATCCCTCGACCGTGCCCTTCGCCGCGAGGCCCAGGGCGCCCGCGCCCGGGATCGCGATGCCGGCGAGTACAACTCCGGAGAGAACGGACACCCCGAGGAACTTGGCGGCCTGCTGACTCCCCGAGAGCCCTCCGCCCGAGCGCTTCTTTGCCATGGGGGCAGCCTACGTTCTCATTCGCCGGACACACACGAATGCCTTGGCCTAAGCTGCTCTCAACTGTCACAGCAGTGTGGCGCCGCATCAACCCCCCGGCTTGATTTTCACCCTTCCCGAATGGGGTGGACTCATGTCCGAATCTCGCGCCTCCCTCTGTTGGCCCTCCGCCGATTCCACCCGAATTGCCGGAATGGTCGGGCATGTCGCGCGATCACTCCGTCGGGTGATCTGCCGCTTACCCATAGTCCGTTCGGACCATTCAAGATTGGGCCCGTCGGGGGTGTTGCACTGTGCCCGCCTTCCGTAACGTCCTCAACTGGCAGCGGTGAATATGCCGCTGCCGCCGTGGGGGAGCCTCGATTCGGGAGAGGACGGCGCCGGCATGGGCTGGGTAACCGACTGGAGTGCGCAGGCAGCCTGCCGCACTACCGATCCGGATGAACTGTTCGTTCAAGGAGCGGCACAGAACAGGGCCAAGGCGGTGTGCACCGGATGCCCGGTGCGGACCGAATGCCTGGCCGACGCGCTCGACAACCGCGTCGAGTTCGGCGTGTGGGGCGGAATGACCGAGCGGGAACGGCGCGCACTGCTGCGCAGGCGTCCCACCGTCACCTCCTGGCGACGGCTGCTCGAAACCGCACGTACGGAGTACGAGCGCAGCACCGGCATCCTGACCGTGGATGTCGATGCGGAGGTAGACGTTCCGTACGAGACGTACGCCGCGGCCGGGTAGCCGCGCGTACGCCCGTCGACGGCGCCTACCGACCCCCGGCCTGCCCTGATCCGGCGGCCGAGAGTCGTTCACCGATGGCCCGCAGCCCGGCGAGGTCGTGCACATCGCCGGGCAGGGCGGCCACTTCGGCCACCGCCACCTCAGGGTGCAGCGAGGTGAAGCGGTCCCGCGTGCGCTGCTCGCGCGCGATCACCTGCATCCGCTCCGCATGCAGGCGCAACAGCCCCACGGTGATGTCGTCCACCGTGAGCTCGTCCACCGTGAGCTCGTCCACCGTGAGCTCGTCCGCGTCAGGGGGAGTGTCGGCGTCGGAGCCACGAAGTCCAGCTTTCCCGGACTCCTGATCGACAATGCCGCCGTCCTCAAGATTCTCTGCGGCCGCCAGGGCCCGCTCGGCGGACAGCTGATCGGCGCCACTGCCGTGCACCCGGTTCAGCACCAGCCCGGCCAGCGGCATCCGCTCCTCGGCCAGCCGCTCCACGAAGTACGCCGCCTCCCGCAGCGCGTCCGGCTCGGGCGCCGCGACCACCAGGAAGGCCGTGCCGGGAGCCTGCAGCAGCCGGTACGTCGCATCCGCCCGGGTCCGGAAGCCGCCGAACATCGTGTCCATCGCCGCCACGAAGGTCTGTACGTCCTTCAGCAGCGAGGCGCCCATCAGCTTGCTCAGCGTCCCGGTCATCAGCGACATGCCGACGTTGAGGAACTTCATCCCGGCCCGGCCGCCCACCTTCGCCGGCGCCATCAGCACCCGGATGAACTTCCCGTCCAGGAACGACCCCAGCCGCTTCGGCGCGTCCAGGAAGTCCAGCGCGGACCGGCTCGGCGGGGTGTCCACCACGATCAGGTCCCAGTCGTCCCGGGCCCGCAGCTGCCCCAGCTTCTCCATCGCCATGTACTCCTGCGTGCCCGCGAAACCGGCCGACAGGGACTGATAGAAGGGGTTCTCCAGGATCGCCCGGGCCCGCTCGCCGTCCGCGTGCGCCTCGACGATCTCGTCGAAGGTCCGCTTCATGTCGAGCATCATGGCGTGCAGTTCGCCGCCGCCGCCGCCGTCGTCGACGCCCGGCACCCGCCGCGGAGTGTTGTCCAGCGAGTCGATCCCCATCGACTGGGCCAGCCGGCGCGCCGGGTCGATGGTCAGCACCACCACCCGCCGGCCCCGCTCGGCCGCCCGCACGCCCAGCGCCGCCGCCGTGGTCGTCTTGCCGACCCCGCCCGCCCCGCAGCACACCACGATCCGCGTCTCCGGATCGTCCAGCAGCGCGTCCACCGCCAGCGCCGGCGGCGTTTCCATGCCCATCGTGCCCCTCGCGGCCCCGGTCATTCTTCCCCCGCCTGCTTGCGCAGCTCAGTCGCCAGCTCGTACAGCCCGGCCAGGTCCATGCCCGTGCCCAGCAGCGGCAGTTCGTACGTCGGGATGTCGAGCCCCGCCAGCACCCCGCGCTGCTCGCGCTCCAGCGCCACCCGCTCGGCATGCTCCGCGGCCTGCTCCAGCAGCGGCCCCACGAGCCGGTCCGCCGGCCCGCCGCGCCGCGCACCGCCCAGACCCGCCCGGGACAGCGCCTCGGCCACCTCGGTCCGCCGCTCCCCGGCCGCGGCCCGCAGCGCCTCCTCGTCCAGATGGTGCGGCCGGACCATGTTGACGACCACCCGGCCCACCGGCAGCCCGGCCGCCCGGAGTTCCTCGATGCCGTCGGCAGTCTCCTGCACCGGCATCTCCTCCAGCAGGGTCACCAGGTGCACCGCCGTCGCCGGGGACTTGAGCACCCCCATCACCGCCTGCGCCTGATGGTGGATCGGCCCGAACCGGGCCAGCCCCGCCACCTCGTCGTTGACATTGAGGAACCGGGTGATCCGCCCGGTCGGCGGCGCGTCCATCACCACATGGTCGTAGACGAACCGGCCCGCCTTGTCCTTCCGCCGCACCGCCTCGCAGGCCTTGCCGGTCAGCAGCACGTCCCGCAGCCCCGGCGCGATGGTGGTGGCGAAGTCGATCGCACCCAGCTTCTTCAGGGCCCGCCCGGCCGAGCCGAGCTTGTAGAACATCTGCAGGTAATCCAGCAGCGCCCGCTCCGCGTCGATGGCCAGTGCGTGCACCTCCCCGCCGCCCGGCACCACGGCGATCTTCCGCTCCTCGTACGGGAGCGCCTCCGCACCGAAGAGCTGCGCGATGCCCTGCCTGCCCTCCACCTCCACCAGAAGCGTCCGCCTGCCCTCGCGCGCGAGGGCCAGCGCGAGTGCCGCGGCGACCGTGGTCTTCCCGGTTCCGCCCTTGCCGCTGACCACCTGGAGCCTGCTCACAACCGACGAGCCTAACCACTCCCGCACAGGCACTACGCTCGGGCCCATGACCAAGAAGTTCGAATACGCGACGGTTCCGCTGCTGGTGCACGCCACCAAGCAGATTCTGGACACCTGGGGCGAGGACGGCTGGGAGCTCGTCCAGGTCGTGCCCGGGCCGAACAACCCCGAGCAGCTCGTGGCCTACCTCAAGCGGGAGAAGGCATGAGCGCCGTCGAGGCGAAGCTCGCCCAGCTCGGGCTGACCCTGCCCGAGGTCGTGCCGCCGCTGGCCGCGTACCAGCCGGCCGTCCGCTCGGGCCAGTACGTCTACACCGCGGGCCAGCTCCCGATGGTGAAGGGCTCGCTGCCGCTCACCGGCAAGGTCGGCGCGGAGGTCTCCGCGGAGCAGGCCAAGGAGCTGGCCGCGACCTGCGCGCTGAACGCGCTGGCCGCCGTCAAGTCCGTGATCGGCGACCTCGACAAGATCGTGCGGGTCGTGAAGGTCGTCGGCTTCATCGCCTCGGCCCCCGACTTCACCGCGCAGCCGGGTGTCCTCAACGGCGCCAGCGAGCTGCTCGGCGAGGTCCTCGGCCCGAAGGGCGTGCACGCCCGCAGCGCGGTCGGCGTCGCGGTGCTGCCGCTGGACGCTCCGGTCGAGGTCGAGTTCCTGGTCGAGATCTCCGACTGACCTGCCGAACCCGGACGACGGGTGCTCCGGGGCCGGGCAGAGCCCGGCCCCCCTCGAACATCGGGCCGGATGGTCGTAGCATCCGGCCATGTCGAACCGCGAGCAGGCGCATGCACAGCCGCAGAACCCGGGACCGGGCGGCGCACCCGCCGGAGGCCAGTGGTACCCGCCCGAGTGGCCCGACCGGATCCGCGCCCTCGCGGACGGCTCGCTGACCCCGGTGGCCCCCAAACGGGCCGCCACCGTGATGCTGCTCCGCGACACCCCCGACGGCCCCGCCGTCCACATGCTGCGCCGGCGCGCCTCCATGGCCTTCGCCGGAGGCGCGTACGCCTACCCCGGCGGCGGCGTCGACCCGCGCGACGAGGACCACCGCACCGGCTGGGCCGGACCCTCCCTGGAGGACTGGGCCGTCCGGCTCGGGACCGACCCCGCCACCGCCCAGGCCATCGTCTGCGGCGCCGTCCGGGAGACCTTCGAGGAAGCCGGCGTGCTCCTCGCCGGCCCCGCCGACGGCACCCTCGTCGGCGACCTCACCGGCGACGACTGGGAGGCCGACCGGCAGGCGCTGGTCGCCCGCGAGCTCTCCTTCGCCGAGTTCCTCGACCGCCGCGGCCTGGTCCTGCGCTCCGACCTGCTCGCCGCGTGGGCCCGCTGGATCACCCCCGAGTTCGAGCCCCGCCGCTACGACACCTGGTTCTTCGTCGCCGCCCTCCCGGAAGGACAGCGCACCCGCAACGCCTCCACCGAGGCGGACCGGACCGTGTGGATCCGCCCCGCGGACGCGGCCGCCGGCTACGACAAGGGCGAGCTGCTGATGATGCCGCCGACCATCTCGACCCTGCGCTCCCTCGAGCCGTACCGGACCGCCGCCGAGGCGGTGGCCGCGGCCGCCGCGCAGGACCTCGCTCCGGTGCTCGCGCAGGCGACGCTGGAGGACGGCGAGCTGGTGCTCAGCTGGCCCGGCCACGAGGAGTTCACCAAACGGGTCCGGCCGACCGGAGGCGCGGCATGAGCAGCGGTACGAGCAGCGACACGGGCAACGCGGCCCTTCCCGGCCGGCCGCGCGGAGCCGTCGTCTCCGGGCCGGCCACCGCCCGCGCGGTCAACGTCCTGGCCCCCAACCCGTCCGCCATGACCCTGGACGGCACCAACACCTGGCTGGTGTCCGAGCCCGACTCCGAGCTCGCGGTCGTCATCGACCCCGGCCCGCTGGACGACGTACACCTGCGCGAGGTGATCGCCACGGCCGAGAAGGCGGGCAAGCGGATCGCGCTGACCCTGCTCACCCACGGCCACCCCGACCACGCGGGCGGCGCCGTCCGGTTCGCCGAGCTCACCGGCACCAAGGTGCGCGCCCTCGACCCCGCCCTGCGCCTGGGGGACGAGGGCCTGGCCGCCGGGCAGGCCGTCCGGGTCGGCGGCCTGGAACTGCGGGTGGTCCCCACCCCGGGCCACACCGCCGACTCGCTCTGCTTCCACATCCCCGCCGACCGGGCCGTGCTGACCGGGGACACCATCCTCGGCCGCGGCACCACGGTGGTCGCCCACCCCGACGGCCGGCTCGGCGACTACCTGGACTCGCTGCGCCGCCTGCGCTCCCTCACCGTCGACGACGGGGTGCACACCGTGCTGCCGGGCCACGGGCCGGTGCTGGACGACGCCCAGGGGGCGGTGGAGTTCTACCTGGCCCACCGGGCGCACCGGCTGGCCCAGGTGGAGACGGCGGTGGAGAACGGCCTCACCACCCCGGCCGAGGTGGTCGGGCACGTCTACGCGGAGGTGGACCGCGCTCTCTGGCCGGCCGCCGAATGGTCCGTCCGGGCGCAACTGGAGTACCTGCGCGAACACGGGCTGATCCCGGGCGGACCCGAGAGCTAGGGCCCAGCCGCTCCAGCGGATCACGGCCCTGAACCGCCGGACAGCCCCGGGGCGCCCGGTCGGCCCGGGAGGGCTCAGGCCGGCTGCCGGGGGCTCTTGGTGCCGTGCCGGGCCGTGTACTCGTCCGCCAGCCACGGGCCGAGGTCCTCGATGTACGTCCGCAGGACCTCCGGGTCCTCGCTCGGCGACAGGGCGACGCCGGCCGCGGCCCGCATCTGCGCGGCCCGCTCCGGGTAGTACTGGCCGAACGCCTCGGCGGACTCCAGCAGGTCGCTGGTCCAGCCGCCCCAGCGCGGCATGACCAGGGTGAAGCCGGTGCGGACCAGGCGCCGGGCGAACAGCCGGCTCAGCTTCCGGTACTCCGCGGGCGTGCGCGCCGCCGCTGCCCGGGCCCGCCAGGACGGGAGCGCGGCGGCCAGGTCGCCGTTGGTCTCGCGGGCCAGCAGGCCGTCCGGGCGGTAGCGCGGCAGGTGTTCGGCCAGGTCGGACCCGAGCAGCGGAGTGCACAGGCAGGCCAGGAACCAGCCCAGGTCGTAACGTTCCTGCTCGCTCAGCAGGCGGTCCTTGGAGTACAGCAGGATGCCGGCGCCGTCGATCACGTCGAAGTCCTCGTCGAGCCCCCGGCCGAGCACCTCGGCGATGTCCCGGTCCTCGTGGGTGGGCTCGTGCTGGAGGGCGAGCAGCAGGTCGAGGTCCGAGTCGCCGGGGCGGGCGGTGCCGCGGGGCACGGACCCGTACAGGTAGGCGCTGTGCAGCCGCCGCCCGAAGGCCTCGGCGATACGGGACCGGGCGGCCGCCACCACGGGCCGGTACCCGGCCGGGACCCGGCCCAGGTCACCCTCGCGCTCGATGTACCCCTGTGCGTCCAGTCCTCGGTGCTCCATACGGATCACTCTGCCGGTCCCGTTCCGGGGCGTCGGCCCGGCGCCGCCGGGCGGTACGGAAAACCGGCCCGCGTGGCGGACCGGCCGGGCGTGTCGCGGCCTGCCACGCCGGGCGGGTGTCCCGGTACCGGGGCGGGGCCGGAACGCAGGGAGGGGCCCCGCCGGGCACGGCAGGACCCCTCCTGTACGACTTCGACTGCGACGTCGACCTCGCCTGCGGCGGCGCCGCGGCCGAAACGGCGGCGGCGTACGTCGGCGCGGGCCGGGTCAGCGCGAGCGCTTCGCCAGGCGTTCGACGTCCAGCAGGATGACGGCGCGGGCCTCCAGGCGGAGCCAGCCGCGGCCGGCGAAGTCGGCCAGGGCCTTGTTCACCGTCTCGCGGGAGGCGCCGACGAGCTGCGCCAGCTCCTCCTGCGTCAGGTCGTGGACGACGTGGATGCCTTCCTCGGACTGCACGCCGAAGCGGCGCGACAGGTCCAGGAGGGCGCGGGCGACACGGCCCGGCACGTCGGAGAAGACCAGGTCGGACATCTGGTCGTTGGTCTTGCGCAGGCGGCGGGCGACGGCGCGCAGCAGGGCCGTGGCCACCTCGGGGCGGGCGTTCAGCCAGGGCTGAAGGTCGCCGTGGCCGAGGCCGAGCAGCTTGACCTCGGTCAGGGCGGTGGCCGTGGCCGTCCGCGGGCCGGGGTCGAAGAGCGACAGCTCGCCGATCAGCTCGCCGGGGCCGAGCACCGCGAGCATGTTCTCGCGGCCGTCGGGGGAGGTGCGGTGCAGCTTCACCTTGCCCTCGGTGACCACATACAGCCGGTCGCCGGGGTCGCCCTCGTGGAACAGGGCGTCACCGCGTGCGAGGGTCACCTCGCCCATGGAGGCGCGGAGCTCCGCGGCCTGCTCGTCATCGAGCGCCGCGAAGAGCGGGGCGCGCCGCAGAACGTCGTCCACGAGTCTCTCTCCTATGTCGACCGGCTCAGGGGACCGGCTCCCTATTTTGCCGGACGCTACAAACAGTGCGATCAATCACAAGGATGCCGGACGTACGGGTGTGCTGTGCGGTGTTACCGGAGGTCCGGGCGGGTGTCACTGCCCGGCCTTAGGCTGGCGGAGTGTCCAATAAGCCGGTGAGAGCACAGGCCATGGGGTCCGCGGGAGTGACCGCCGCCCGGAATTCAGCTGTGGGCGAACAGGGGGTTGGCGGGCCTCCCGCCCGCGATCCGGGCAAAGCTTCGGCCAAGAAAGCTGTGGGAAAGAACAAGCCGGAATCCCGCCTGGCCATGGTGCGCCGCGCCCGGCGGATCAACCGGGAGCTGGCCGAGCTCTATCCCTACGCCCACCCGGAACTCGATTTCCGGAATCCCTTCGAGCTGCTGGTCGCGACCGTCCTGTCGGCGCAGACCACCGACCTGCGGGTGAACCAGACCACCCCGGCGCTGTTCGCGAAGTACCCGACCCCCGAGGACATGGCCGCGGCCGTGCCGGAGGAGCTGGAGGAACTGATCCGGCCCACCGGGTTCTTCCGGATGAAGGCGAAAGCCCTGATGGGCCTGTCCGCGGCCCTGCGGGACAACTTCGGCGGCAATGTGCCCGGCCGCCTCGACGACCTGGTCACGCTGCCGGGAGTGGGCCGCAAGACCGCCAACGTGGTCCTCGGCAATGCGTTCGGAGTCCCGGGGATCACCGTGGACACCCACTTCGGCCGCCTGGTGCGGCGGTGGAAGTGGACCGAGCAGGAAGACCCGGAGAGGGTCGAGGCGGAGATCTGCGCGATCTTCCCCAGGAGCGAGTGGACGATGCTGTCCCACCGGGTCGTCTTCCACGGCCGCCGGATATGCCACTCCCGCAGGCCGGCCTGCGGAGCCTGCCCGATCGCACCGCTCTGCCCGGCCTACGGGGAGGGCGAAACCGACCCCGAGAAGGCGAAGAAGCTGCTCAAGTACGAGATGGGCGGCCATCCGGGCCAGCGCCTCAGCCCGCCCGCCGACTACCCGGGCAAGCCCGCGCCGCCGCTGGGCGCCGCCGACTGACCGCCTCCGGTGGCCGGCCCGCCGCCTCCGGGCGGCCGGGGCGCGGCCGCCGGCCGACCCCGGCCCGGGCGGCTCCGCCCGGGCCCCGAGGAACGAAACAGGTCCCGGCCCGCGTTGGTGCGGATACCGGGGGACGCGCAGAACCAGAACGGGGTGCCCATGACAGGGGCTGAGCAGAGCGGGCTCACGGCCGCCGCCGGAGCGACCGGCGCGGCGCGCCACCCGGCGTACGGGACGACGTACGACCGCGGTGACGGCGGAGCCCACGGCGGCAGGCACGGCGCGAGCGGGGACGGCCTCCCCGGCGGCGGAAAGCCCGGCGACCCGGTCCGGGCCGGCGCGGACGACCCCGCAGGCCCCGCCGATCCGCTCCGGGTCAGCGCGGACGGCCTGCCGGCCTGGCTGGAGCCGGTCGAGCGGGCGGCCCGTACCGTCCGGCCGGACCAGCTCAGCCGCTTCCTGCCGCCCGCCGACGGCCGCGGCCGCCAGTCCGCCGTCCTCATCCTCTTCGGCGAGGGCCGGGACGGGCGCCCCGAACTGCTCCTCATGGAACGGGCCGGCAGCCTCCGCTCGCACGCCGGGCAGCCGTCCTTCCCGGGCGGCGCCCTCGACCCGGAGGACGGCGACCCGCACACCACCGGCCCGCTCCGGGCCGCGCTCCGCGAGGCGGAGGAGGAGACCGGCCTGGACCCGTCCGGCGTCCAGCTCTTCGGGGTGCTGCCCAGCCTCTACATCCCGGTCAGCCAGTTCGTCGTGACCCCGGTGCTGGGCTGGTGGCACAGCCCCAGCCCGGTCGGCGCCGTCGACCCGGCCGAGACCGCCCGGGTCTTCACGGTCCCCGTGGCGGATCTCACGGACCCGGCACACCGGGTCACGGTCGTCCACCCGAGTGGCCACGCCGGCCCGGCCTTCACCGTCGCATCCGCTCTGGTCTGGGGATTCACCGCCGGGGTGATCGACCGGTTGCTGCATTTCGCCGGGTGGGAGCAGCCGTGGGACCGATCACGCGAGGTCCCGCTCGACTGGCGCGCATGAGACGGTGGCCCACGTGAACGTGCTGGACATCCTGCTGCTCCTCGCCGCCGTGTGGTTCGCGATCGTGGGCTACCGCCAGGGGTTCGTCGTCGGCATCCTGTCGGTGATCGGCTTCCTCGGCGGTGGTCTCGTCGCCGTGTCCCTGCTCCCGCTGGTCTGGGACCAGGTGACCGACAACGGGACCCAGGTGTCCACGGCCGTGGTCATCGCCGCCGTGGTCGTGATCATCGTCTGCGCCTCGGTCGGGCAGGCCTTCACCACCCACCTCGGCAACCGGCTCCGCCGCCACATCACCTGGTCGCCGGCGCGGGTGGTCGACGCCACCGGCGGCGCGCTGGTCAACGTGGTGGCGATGCTGCTGGTGGCCTGGCTGATCGGATCCGCACTCGCCGGGACGTCACTTCCCACCCTCGGCAAGGAAGTCCGCAACTCCAAGGTGCTCCTCGGCGTGTCGCGGGTGCTGCCGGACCAGGCCGACACCTGGTTCTCGAATTTCAGTTCCACCCTGGCGCGCAACGGCTTCCCGCAGGTGTTCAGTCCGTTCTCGAACGAACCCATCACCGAGGTGCAGGCGCCCGATCCGGCCCTGGCGAGCAGCCCGGTGGCCGAGCGCGCCAAGCGATCCATCGTCAAGGTGGTCGGAACCGCCCCCAGTTGCAGCAAAGTCCTCGAAGGCACCGGCTTCGTCTTCGCCCCCGGCAGGGTGATGACCAACGCCCACGTGGTCGGCGGGGTCAACGAACCGACCGTGCAGGTCGGCGGGGAGGGCAAGCTCTACGACGGCAAGGTGGTGCTCTACGACTGGGAGCGCGACATCGCGGTCCTGGACGTGCCCAAGCTGAAGGCGCCTCCGCTGGAGTTCACCGAACGGGACGCGGTCGGCGGCAGCGACGCCATCGTGGCCGGCTTCCCGGAGAACGGCGCGTACGACGTGCGCGCGGCCCGGGTGCGCGGCCGGATCAACGCCAACGGCCCGGACATCTACCACCGCGGCACCGTGCGCCGGGACGTCTACTCGCTGTACGCGACGGTCCGCCAGGGCAACTCCGGCGGCCCGCTGCTGACGCCCGAAGGCCAGGTGTACGGGGTGGTGTTCGCGAAGTCCCTCGACGACCCGAACACCGGCTACGCCCTGACGGTGGACGAGATCCGCGACGACATCCGGTACGGGACCACGGCGCGGCAGCGGGTGGACAGCCAGGGCTGCGCCCTCTGAGAGCCGCTCGCGGGTCGGGCCCGCTCGTGGCTCCCGGCGGCGCTACGTCCGCTGGTGCCGCAGGCGGGCCGAGACCCAGCGGGCCCGGCGGCGCAGGATGCGAGGGATCCCGAGACGGAGGTCGTGGCCTTGTCGGCCAGCCCTCTCGTGGGTGCGCGGCACTGCTGCCGAGCGGGTTTCGCGTGCGGAGTCACCGTAGTCGTGCGTCCAGCCCATACTCCGACGTCTCCCCCTGCCCCAAGGTCGGTAACCGCATTCGGGGCGGCCAATTGGCCTATGCGCCGGGCAATTGAACGATTCTCGATCGAACGTACGGACCGTCAGCGGTCGGGCTCCGGGTCCTTCAGCCAGTTGATGAGCTCGGTGGAGAACGCGGTGGGGTCCTCCTCGTGCGGGAAGTGCCCGAGACCGTCGAACAGCCGCCAGCGGTACGGGGCTTCCACGTATTCGCCGGAACCGGCCGCGCTCCGGGTCCGCATCACCGGGTCCAGCGAGCCATGCAGATGCAGCGTCGGCACCCGCACCGGACGCTTCATCCGCCGGTTGAACTGGATGCCGTCCGGGCGGGCCAGCGACCGCACCATCCACCGGTAGGGCTCGATCGAGCAGTGGGCGGTGGACGGGATGCAGATCGCCCGCCGGTAGACCTCGAGCGCCTCCTCCTCGGGCGGCCGCGGGCCGGACCACTCCCGGATCAGCTCGCCGGCCAGCGCACCGCCGTCGGCCTGCAGCCGCCGCTCGGGGATCCAGGGCCGCTGGAAGCCCCACACGTACGATCCGGCGCGGGTCTGAGCGAAGTCCGACAGCATGGCCGAGCGCCAGCGGCGCGGGTGCGGCATGGAGGAGACCACCAGCCGGCGCACCAGCTTGGGCCGCATCACGGCCGCCGTCCAGGCGAGGTAACCGCCCAGGTCGTGGCCGACGAGGGCGGCGTCCGGCTCGCCGAGGGACCGTACGACGCCGGTGATGTCCAGCGCGAGATTGGCCGGGTCGTACCCGCGCGGGGTGCGGTCGCTGCCGCCGACCCCGCGCAGATCCATGGCCACGGCCCGGAAACCGGCGTCGGCGAGCGCGGTCAGCTGGTGCCGCCAGGTCCACCAGAACTGCGGGAAGCCGTGCAACAGCAGGACCAGCGGGCCGTCACCGACCTCGGCGACATGGAACCGGGCGCCGTTCGCGGCGACGTCCCGGTGCGTCACCTCCCGCCCCCCGGGGATGCCGATCCGGACCGCCGTGGCGGCGGTGGGCGGGGTGCTGGGATCCGGGGCGGTCGCTGTCATGACGATGAGCGTGCCACACCCACAGCCTTGTCACTGACCGGCCGCGGGTGCGGCTTGACGGTCCCGACCACTGCCGCGGTCTGCTTGACCGAGGAGATCGTCTTCTCCGGCGGCTTGACCTTCTTGAACTTGGCGACGGCGAGGAGCCCCAGCAGGGTCGCGATCAGCAGGAACGCCACGCCCACGATCAGGAACGACCAGGCGAGGCCCAGCCCCAGGTTGTGGATGCCGTAGGCGGCCGCGAAGCTCAGCACGGGCAGCGAGAACAGCGCCAGCACACCGGCGACGCCGAGTGCGGTGCCCCCGATGGTCGCGCGCTTGACGTCCTGGCGGATTTCGGCCTTCGCGAGGGCGATCTCGTCGTGCACCAGGGCGGACATCTCGGCGGTGGCCGAAGCGACCAGCTGGCCGAGTGTGCGCTCGGCTCCGGGCGTGCCTTGGTCCGCTGCGCTCATCGCTCTCTCCCTCTGTGGTCCTGTCCTGCGCGTCAGTCAGATGATGCCGGACGGGCAGCCTCGGTGCTGGACCCGGCCGCCGCTTCGGCCAGGCGGCGGTGCTCGGCGGCCTTCGCCTCGTAGATCGCGGCCATCCGGAGGTGGTACTCGGGCTTGTCCTCCTCGTAGACGTCCGGGATGCCGTCGAGGTCGTCGTCGCGCTCCTCGGCGGCGGTCAGCGCCTTGTACTTGCGGTCGCGGAGCTTGAGCAGGGCACAGGCCATGATCGCGGCGATCAGCGAGCCGATCAGCACGGCGGCCTTGACCTCGTCGGTGAGCAGGGTGTCACCCGCGAAGGCGAGTTCGCCGATCAGCAGCGAGACGGTGAACCCGATGCCGGCGAGGGAGGCGACGGCGAACACGTCCGGCCAGGCGAGGTCTTCGTTGAGCTCCGCCTTGGTGAAACGGGCGGCCAGCCAGGTGCCGCCGAAGATGCCGAGGGTCTTGCCGACGACCAGGCCGAGGACCACGCCGAGGGTTTCGGGGCGGCTGAAGACCTGTCCGATCGACTCGTCGGAGAGCGAGACACCGGCCGAGAACAGGGCGAACAGCGGGACGGCGAGACCGGCGGAGACGGGCCGGACCAGGTGCTCGATGCGCACGCCGGGGGAGTGCTTCTCGCCTTCCTTGCGGGTGCAGCGGAGCATCAGGCCCATGGCGACGCCGGCGATGGTGGCGTGGACCCCGCTGTTGTACATCAGGCCCCAGATGACGAGGGCGAGCGGGATGTACACGTACCAGCCGCGCACGCCCCGGCGGAGCAGGAACCAGAACAGGACCAGGCCCACGAGGGCGCCGCCGAGCGCCAGGAAGTCGATCTCCTCGGTGAAGAACACCGCGATGATCAGGATGGCGAAGAGGTCGTCGACCACTGCCAGGGTCAGCAGGAAGGCGCGCAGGGCGGAGGGCAGCGAGGTGCCGATGACCGCGAGGACGGCGAGCGCGAACGCGATGTCGGTGGCGGTGGGGACCGCCCAGCCGGCCAGCGAGCCGCCGCCGGCCAGGTTGACCACCGTGTAGACCAGGGCGGGGACGGCCATGCCGCAGACGGCGGCGATGACCGGCAGGGCGGCCGCCTTGGCGTCGCGCAGGTCGCCGGCGACGAGTTCGCGCTTGAGCTCGATGCCGGCCACGAAGAAGAAGACGGCGAGCAGGCCGTCGGCGGCCCAGTGCTGGAGGGACAGGTCCAGGCCGAGGGCGGACGGGCCGATGTGGAAGTTCCGGACGGTGTTGTAGCTGTCCGTCAGCGGGGGCGTGTTCGCCCAGACGAGGGCGGTGACCGCGGCCACGAGGAGCAGCACACCGCCGACGGTCTCGGCGCGCAGGGCGTCGGCCACGAACCGGCGCTCGGGCAGCGAGAGCCGTCCGAGGAGCTTGTGGCTCTGGGTGTCGGTGGGCTGGGGCGTGGCCACGGTGGGGCACCTCCGGGTCGGTCGGACGGCATGACGAAGCTGTTGCCGACCAGACTTCCCGGCGCACCTGAGGTTTTTACGCTGCGAATACTTTACAGGGCGCAGGTATCGGTCGTATCGGGTGATCTTCACTCTAAAAGGACGGAGGGCATCCGGCGCGCCGGGCGCCGGATGCCCTCCGTGGGTGTGTCGGCCGGGTCCCCGCGGGGCTCCGGCCGGGTCTGCCGGGTCGGTCAGTCCTCGCTGGACGCGCTCGGCAGCTTCGTCTGGATCAGGTCCATGACGGAGGAGTCGGTCAGCGTGGTGACATCGCCCAGCTCGCGGTTCTCGGCCACATCGCGCAGCAGACGGCGCATGATCTTGCCGGAGCGGGTCTTCGGCAGCTCGGCGACCGGCAGGATCCGCTTGGGCTTGGCGATCGGGCCGAGGGTGGCGCCCACGTGGTTGCGCAGGTCCGCGACCAGCGAGTCGTTCTCGGAGGCGCTGCCGCGCAGGATGACGAAGGCGACGATGGCCTGGCCGGTGGTCTCGTCGGCCGCGCCGACCACGGCGGCCTCGGCGACGGAGGGGTGCGAGACCAGGGCCGATTCGACCTCGGTGGTCGAGATGTTGTGGCCCGACACCAGCATGACGTCGTCCACACGGCCGAGCAGCCAGATGTCGCCGTCGTCGTCCTTCTTGGCGCCGTCGCCCGCGAAGTACTTGCCCTCGAACCGCGACCAGTAGGTGTCGATGAACCGCTGGTCGTCGCCCCAGATGGTGCGCAGCATCGACGGCCACGGCTCGGTGAGGACCAGGTAGCCGCCACCGCCGTCGGGGACCTCGTTCGCCTCGTCGTCCACGACGGTGGCGGAGATGCCGGGCAGCGCGCGCTGGGCGGAACCGGGCTTGGTCTCGGTGACGCCCGGCAGCGGGGAGATCATCATGGCGCCGGTCTCGGTCTGCCACCAGGTGTCCACGATCGGGCAGCGGTCGCCGCCGATGTGCTTGCGGTACCAGATCCAGGCCTCGGGGTTGATCGGCTCGCCGACCGAGCCCAGCACGCGCAGCGAGGACAGGTCGAACTTCGCGGGGATGTCGTCGCCCCACTTCATGAACGTCCGGATGGCCGTCGGCGCCGTGTAGAGGATGGTGACGCCGTACTTCTGCACGACCTCCCAGAACCGGCCCTGGTGCGGGGTGTCCGGGGTGCCCTCGTACATGACCTGGGTGGCGCCGTTGGCGAGCGGTCCGTAGACGATGTACGAGTGGCCGGTCACCCAGCCGATGTCGGCGGTGCACCAGTAGACGTCGGTCTCCGGCTTGAGGTCGAAGACGGCGTGGTGGGTGTACGCGACCTGGGTGAGGTAGCCGCCGGAGGTGTGCAGGATGCCCTTCGGCTTACCCGTCGTACCGGACGTGTACAGGATGAAGAGCGGGTGCTCCGCGTCGAAGGCCTGCGGGGTGTGCTCGGTGGACTGGCGTCCTACGAGCTCGTGCCACCAGATGTCGCGGCCCTCGGTGAAGGCGGTCTCCTGGCCGGTGCGCTGCACCACGAGCACGTTCTTGACCTGCGGACACTTGGAGACGGCCTCGTCGATCGCCGGCTTGAGGGCGGTCGGCTTGCCGCGGCGGTAGCCGCCGTCGGCGGTGATGACCAGCTTGGCGTCGGCGTCCTGGATGCGGGAGGCGACGGCGTCGGCGGAGAAGCCGCCGAAGACCACCGAGTGGGCGGCGCCCACCCGGGCGCACGCGAGCATCGCGACGACGGCTTCGGGGATCATCGGCAGGTAGACGGCGACCCGGTCGCCGGCCTGTACGCCCAGCTCGGTGAGGGCGTTCGCGGCCCGCGAGACCTCGTCCTTGAGCTGGGCGTAGGTGAGGGAGCTGCTGTCGCCGGGCTCGCCCTCGAAGTGGATGGCGACCCGGTCGCCGTGGCCGGCCTCGACGTGGCGGTCCACGCAGTTGTACGCGACGTTCAGCTTGCCGTCCGCGAACCACTTCGCGAAGGGCGGGTTGGTCCAGTCGAGCGTCTCGGTCGGCTCGGTGGCCCAGGTCAGCCGCCGCGCCTGCTCGGCCCAGAAGCCCAGCCTGTCGCTGTCCGCCTGCTCGTAGGCCTGCGCCGTGACATTCGCGGCGGCGGCCAGCGCAGCGGGCGGTGCGAACCGCCGCTCCTCCTTGAGCAGGTTGGCCAGGCTTTCGTTGCTCACGACATCTCCCTTTCCCAGGGTGTCCGTTGTGTCCCCGGCATAGCTCATCAGGCGGATGCCCGGGTGACAAGGGGTAACCGGAAATTGGTTTAGACCTATTGGCAAGCGGCGATCCGCAGACGCGTATGGCCCCCTCCCGCTGCAGGGCGCGGGAAGGGGCCATACGGTGGCACGGATATGCGAGGGTATCGGTTCAGGCGGGTGCCGGCGCGGGCGACTGGCTGCGATCGTCCGGAACCACGCTGTCGAAGACCCGGCAGTCGAAGAAGTCCTGGCCCTCGGAGAGCAGGTACGCCTGGGCCTCGCCCACGTGGAAGTACATCCCGTGCAGCTCCAGGGTGCCCTCGGCGAGCCGGCGGGCCACCGACTCGTGCGCCCGCAGGTGCTCCAGCTGCTGCACCACGTTGGTCAGGCACAGCTGCTCCACCGCATCGGCCGGGAGCCGGCCGGAGATCCGCGCCCAGGCGTGGTGCCGGCTGGCCATCCGCTCCAGGCTGGGCAGCCCGTGCCGCAGCCAGCGGCGCAGCGGGGTCATCGGCATTCCCGGCGAGGCGTTGAGCAGCGCCTGCATCGCCCCGCACCCGGAGTGGCCGCAGACCGTGATGCTGTCGACCTTCAGCACGTCCACCGCGTACTCGATCGCGGCCGCGACCGAATCGTCGCCGGACTCGGCGCCGGGCAGCGGCACCAGGTTGCCGACATTGCGGACGGTGAACAGGTCTCCGGGCCCGCTCGACGTGATCATGCTGGTGACCAGCCGGGAGTCGGCGCAGGTCAGGAACAGCTGCGAGGGCCGCTGCCCTTCGCGGGCCAGCCGGGCCAGCTCACTCCGGACGTGCGGGGCGGTGTCCCGCTGGAACGCGCTGATTCCGCTGGCCAGCCGTCCGCGGGCACGGGGCGGCTCGGCCGGTTCGGCGGGCCGCTGGTCGCAGTGGTTCTGCCAGGGCGTCCAGGGGCGGCAGCACTGGTGCGACCCGCGCGGGCCGGCGGCATGCTGCTCGCCGATCCGGGCCATGGACCGGCCGGTGACCTCCAGCGAACCGCCGTGCGCCACATGGGAGTCCTGCCAGTCCTGCAGGGTCTCGTACGCGGCATGGTCCATGAAGGAGCCGTCCAGCTCGATCACGGTGTGCCCGTGGTGCGGGATCTGGCTCAGCACCCGGCTCAGCCGGGGCACCGCCAGGAAGGTCAACTGGCCGCGCGCCCGAACCCGGTGCACCCCGTCCTGCTCCTCCACGGTGATCCGGGTCCTCGCCAGCCGGTGCAGCGACACCGCAACGGCCGCCGCGATGCCGATCGCCACGCCTTCCAGCACTCCGCCCAGGACCACCGCCACCACGGTGGTGAGGTAGACGGCGATCTCCCGGTGCCGGGTGATGCTGCGCATGTGCGTGATGTTGACCATCTGCACTCCGACCGCCATCACCAGGGCGGCCAGCGCCGCCAGCGGGATCAGGTCGAGCACCGGCACCAGCAGCGCGGCGGCGAGCACGATCCACAGCCCGTGCAGCATCGAGGACCTTCGGCTGACCGCACCGGACTTGACGTTCGCCACGCTGCGCACCGCCACCCCCGTGATGGGCAGCCCGCCGAGGGCGCCGGACACGATGTTCGCGGCGCCCTGGCCGCGCAGTTCGCGGTCGAGGTCGGTGCGCGGCGGGCGGTTCTCCGTACTCCGCTCGCTCGCGATCAGCTTGTCGGTGGCCACGGCGGACAGCAGGGATTCCACACTGCCGACCAGGGTGATCGTCAGAACGGCCGCGATGAGACCCAGGACCGGGCCCTGGGGCAGTTCGGGCAGGGCGTGGCTGCTCCAGGACGGCAGGTCCACCCGGGGCAGGCTGAGCCCGGCGAGGGAGGCGAGCGCGGTGGCACCCGCCACGGCGGCGAGGGCCGCGGGAATCCGGCGCAGGAGCTCTCCCGTCCGGCCCGGCAGGCGCGGCCAGGAGAGCAGGACGAGCAGGGTGAACGCGCTGACACCGAGCGCGGCCGGGTGCAGGTCGGCCAATTGGCCGGGCAGGCCGAGGACGTTGGCCACGGCGGCGCTCTGCGGGGTGCCGCCGAGCACGATGTGCAGTTGGGCGAGCGCGATCGTCACGCCGATGCCCGCGAGCATGCCGTGCACGATGGCCGGGCTGACCATCAGCGCGGACCGGGCGGTGCGCAGCAGGGCGAGTCCGAGCTGGCAGACACCGGCGAGCACGGTGATGGCGCAGGTGGTGCGCCAGCCGTAGTGCTGGATCAACTCGGCGGTGACGACGGTGAGTCCGGCGGCGGGGCCGCTCACCTGGAGCGGTGCACCGCCCAGCCGGCCGGCGACGATCCCGCCGGCCGCCGCGGCCACCAGCCCTGCCTGTAGCGGGGCGCCGGTGGCCAGGGCGATGCCGAGCGAGAGCGGCAGTGCGATCAGAAACACGGCGATGGATGCGGAGAGGTCCGCGGTGCGGGGGTTGGTCATAGGTTCCCGTCTCCTCTGGGCAGGGAGGGTGAAGCGGCGGGAGTCTCAACACTCGGTAAATGGATGGTAATGCAGAGTAAAGAAGATTTCTTCACAAAGGGGGCAAATGGCTCACAAGTTCCCACTCAGGAGTGAATAATCATTTAGTACGGCTTGTCACGGCTTCCTCAAAGGAGCCCGCGTGGGACGTTGCGGCGCGTAAGTCCCGCACGGGAACACCGAGGGAGAGGTGGGCGGAAGATGGCCGCCACGAAGAAGACCGCCGGTGGCCTGGTCGTCGCCACCGCGCTGGCGCTGGGCCTCGCCGGCTGCACCGCCTCGCAGCCGGGCGGGTCGTCCGGGCCCGGCGCGAAGAAGGGGGCCGGGGCTCCGGAGGCGCCCGGCAGCGTGCTCCGGCTGATCGGCGACGGCTCCACCGCCTACACGGGGCCGCAGCCGAACGTGCAGAAGCCGGAGAAGCTCAAGCGGGGCGAAACGCCCCCGCAGTTCGTGGTGTTCTCCTGGGACGGGGCCGGCGAGGACAGCCAGAAGCTGTTCTCGCACTTCCGCGAGGTCGGCAGGCAGAACAACGCCCGGATGACGTACTTCCTCAGCGGTGTCTACATGCTCCCCGAGGAGAAACGATCCCTCTACACCGCTCCCCAGCACGGCCCGGGCCGCTCCGACATCGGCTTCGGCGACCTCCAGGGCATCAAGGACACCGCCACCCAGATCCGCGAGGCCTGGCAGGAGGGCAATGAGATCGGCACCCACTTCAACGGGCACTTCTGCGGCCCCGACGGAGGTGTCGGCACCTGGTCCGTGGCGGAGTGGAAGAGCGAGATCGAACAGGCCAAGTCCTTCGTCAAGAACTGGAAGACCAACTCCGGCCTGAAGCAGGAGAAGGCGCTCCCCTTCGACTACGACAAGGAGCTCATCGGGGCCCGCACCCCCTGCCTCGAGGGCCAGAAGAACTTCATGCTCGCGGCCAAGAACATGGGCTTCCGCTACGACTCCAGCGGCATCAGCAAGCAGAAGTGGCCGAAGAAGACGGACGGGCTGTGGGACATCCCGCTCCAGCTGGTCCCGATCCCCGGCCGGGCCTTCGAAACCCTGAGCATGGACTACAACTTCATGGTCAACCAGTCCGGGACCACCTCGCAGGGCGACCCCTCCCAGCACGCCTACTGGGGCAACCAGTTGCGCGACGGACTGCTCCAGGCCTTCGAACGCGCCTACAGCGGCAACCGCGCGCCGCTGATCATCGGCAACCACTTCGAGTCCTGGAACGGCGGCACCTACATGCGTGCCATCGAGGAGACCATCAAGACCGTCTGCACCCGGAAGGACGTGCGGTGCGTGCCCTTCCGCGAGCTGGCGGACTGGCTCGACGCCCAGGACCCGAAGCACGTCGAATGGCTGCGCACGCTCGATGTGGGCCAGGCGCCGAAGGAGGGCTGGGCCAAGTTCCTGGCCACCGGTCCGGCGCCGTCACCGACGCCGTCCGCTCCCACGGCGCCCGAGGGGGTCACGCCGGCTGAGGAGCAGGACGAGGAATAGCGGCGTCCCTCTGCTCGCCCAGCACGAACCCGGGGTCCACCTGGTCCGCCAGGTCGGCCCCGGTCTTCGCGTTGCCCCAGCTCTCCGCGTTCCGCAGATGGAAATGAACCATCTGCTCGGTGTAGCGGGCCCAGTCGCGCCGGGCGTACGAGTCGTCGGCCGCGTCCTGGAGGGCCTGCAGGGCCATGCGGTTGTCGGCCTCCAGCAACTCGAAGCGCGGCGGCCGGCCCTTCTCCATCGCCCGCACCCAGTCCGAATGCCCCACGGTGACCAGCAGGTCCTCGCCGGCCTCCGCGCGCAGGAAGTCGAGGTCGTCCTGGCCCTGCACCTTGTTTCCGACCACCTTGAGGGCCACCCCGAAGTCCCGTGCGTACTCCTTGTACTGGCGGTAGACGGAGATGCCCTTGAGCGTCGGTTCGGCGACCAGGAACGTCATGTCGAACCGGGTGAACATCCCGGACGCGAAGGAGTCCGAACCGGCCGTCATGTCGACGACCACGTACTCGTCCGGTCCGTCGACCAGGTGGTTCAGGCAGAGCTCGACCGCCCCGACCTTGGAGTGGTAGCAGGCCACGCCCAAGTCGGCCTCGGTGAACGGCCCGGTGGCCATCAGGCGCACCTCCGCCCCGTCCAGGAGCACCGTGCGGGCGCAGGCGTCATAGACCGGGTTGTCCTCGCGGACCCGCAGCAGACGGGAGCCGGCACCGGGCGGGGTGGTCTTGATCATCGTCTCGGCCGAGGCGATCCGCGGGTTGGATCCCCGCAGGTACTCCTTGATCAGGGGCAGTTGGGCGCCCATCCCGGGCAGTGCGGCGGCTTCCTCCTCGGTCAGCCCGAGGGCGGCCCCGAGATGTTGGTTGATGTCGGCGTCCACCGCGACGACGGGGCCTTCGTTGGCGGCAAGGTGGCGGATGAAGAGGGAGGACAGCGTGGTCTTGCCGCTGCCGCCCTTCCCCACGAAAGCGATCTTCATGTTCACGTACGGTAGTGCTCCGTAGCACACCGTGGCCGGGATGAGTGAAGAAGACCACTCGAAGGTGGGGTCGGTGCTATGGCCGAGCAGTGCGTAGGCTCCCTGCTTATGAGTACGTCAGCCGATCCGCTCGCCGCCCTCGCGGGCCTGCCGGGCGTGGCCGAGTCCGTGGATTCCGTACGCAAGGCCGTGGACCGGGTCTACGGGCACCGCGTGATGCGCCGCCGCAGTACGGAGGTCTCCGCCGAGGCGGCGCTGCGCGGTGCGCGCGGCAGTGCCGCGCTGTCGGGCGCGGACTGGGCGCTGGAGGAGGTGCGGCGGCGTACCGACTTCGGGGCGGAGGCCGAGGCCCGGACCGTGGGCGCGGCGCTGCGGCTCACCGCCGAGGCCGGCCAGCTGCTGAGCATCTGGCGGCAGTCGCCGCTGCGGGTACTGGCCCGGCTGCATCTGGTCGCGGCGGGGTCCGCCGTCGCCGGTGACGTGGTGGGGCGGCCGCGGCTGGCCGGCGAGCCGGTGGACGAGCCGCTGGTGGAGCTGCCCCTGCCGACCGCCGACGAGGTCGCGGGCCGGCTGGACGGGCTGTCCCGACTGGTCATCGCGGGAGGCTCGGCCCCGGCCCTGGTCACCGCCGCCGTGGTGCACGGCGAGCTGCTCGCGCTGCGGCCGTTCGGCTCGTACAACGGGGTGGTGGCGCGGACCGCCGAGCGGATCGTGCTGATCAACAGCGGCCTGGACCCGAAGGCCATCTGCCCGGCGGAGGTCGGCCACGCGGAACTCGGCCGGGCGGCCTATCTGGCGGCGCTGGACGGCTATGTGTCCGGGACCCCGGAAGGGATGGCGGCCTGGATCACGCACTGCGGCCGGGCGGTGGAGCTCGGGGTGCGCGAGTCCACGGCGGTGTGCGAGGCGCTGCAGCGCGGCGCGGCCTGAGGGCGCCGCGGGGTCTGAGGGCGCGGCGCGCTCTTGCGCACATCTTGGGAAAAAGCTCCGGAAACGGGTTGCGGCGACACCGACTTGCTCATGGTGTCGCCGCTGGCATTCACGCCCAGTTACCAAGCGTCCTCGATAGTTGCCCATCAGGTCGGGATCTTTGCCCGGTCCCTGGTGCGGCTGGCCCGTAATCGACGGGTCGACGTCGCGTGGGTGCTCGGCGTTCCTGCTTCGGTCCGTGGGGCCTTGCTGCGTTTCTAAAGATGATCCTCTCGGATGTCCTTTGGTCTCGCGGGCCGTGAATCCTTTGTACCTCCATCCCGGAGGAATCGGAACCCCTTGGTGCAGTTCTTTACTTTCGGGTGCATTCCGGGAGCAATCGGACACTCTAAGTTTGTGCAGGTCAGGCGCGCCGCCAGGCCGGTCCGTCGGTCAGCCCGTCGGTCAGGTCCGTCGGTCCGGTCCCTCGGTCCGTCCGTCGGTCCGGTCGGTCAGGCGAGGGCGTTCGCGCGGCGGCGGCTCGCGTACCAGACCAGGCCGGCCGTGGCCGCGGCCGCGCCGACGGCAGCCGCCGCGACCAGGGCGGGGCGCGCCGGCATCGACAGGCCGGGCACCCGCTGCTTCAGTCGGACCGGCCGGTTGAACACCAGCACCGGCCAGTCGCGGGCCATCGCCTCACGACGCAGCGCCCGGTCCGGGTTGACGGCGTGCGGGTGGCCGACCGCCTCCAGCATGGGGACGTCGGTGATGGAGTCGCTGTACGCGTAGCAGCGCGCCAGGTCGTAGCCCTCGGACTCGGCCAGCTCGCGCACGGCCTCCGCCTTGGTGGGCCCGTAGGCGTAGTAGTCGATCTCCCCGGTGAAGCAGCCGTCCTCGCCCACCACCATGCGGGTGGCGACGACCCGGTCGGCGCCGAGCATCTCGCCGATCGGCTCGACCACCTCCGCCCCGGAGGTCGACACGATCACCACATCGCGGCCGGCCGTGTGGTGGGCCTCGATGAGGGACGCCGCTTCGTCGTAGATGATCGGGTCGATGAGGTCGTGCAGGGCCTCGGCGACGATTTCCTTCACCTGCTGCACGTTCCAACCCTTGCAGAGGGCGGAGAGGTACTCCCTCATCCGCTCCATCTGGTCGTGGTCGGCGCCGCCGGCCAGGAAGATGAACTGGGTGTACGCGGTGCGCAGGACCGCCCGCCGGTTGATCAGCCCGCCCTGGTAGAAGGACTTGCTGAACGTCAGAGTGCTCGACTTCGCAATGACCGTCTTGTCCAGGTCGAAGAAGGCTGCAGTGCGAGGCAAGGAGTGCGACAAGGACTGGATTTCCACGCCCCGAGCATATGCGCCCACCATTCGGCGTAAGGTGTGGCGCGTGGGTTTGCCTGAGAAGCCTCTCGGGTACACCATGGAAGTCACGGATCGTTCGCGACCGTGCTAACCCGGTCCGACTCCTCCCCCCCCGAGTCGGCCGTGGGGACGACCCCCGCTCTCCCCCCCGGCGGGGGTCGTCGCATGTCCGGACGCGGTTTGCGTCCCGGCCGCCGACCCCAAGTGATCATTTTTCAGGCCCCCTTCTGTCGTGGGCCCGCGCCGCGCCGACCCTCTCCCTCTGTGAACTCGTCACTGTGCGTAGTTGTTCCGGAGCGCTCAGAACTCACCTACAGGGGTGATCGAGTTATTCACAGGGCGCTCTCTATCCACAGTTCTTGAGCAAGATCCACTTCCTTTTGCGGATGCCGTCACGGTGATTCCGGCCGCGAAGTCCGCGGTGAACGGATTTGCAGTGAGAAGGGGGCGGAGATCGTGGCTGGAACCATGTCCCGCGAGGTGTCCGAGTGGCCGGTTCCCGGTGCCGGCAGGCCGCTGATCATCACCGAGGACCCGGTGCTGCTCGATGATCTGCTGCGGTTGTGTGCAGCCGCAGGCGCCGAGCCCCATGTGCACCATGCGGTGCCGGAGCAAAGCGTGGCGCCGGGGAGCAGTGGGGCCGGTGGGGCCGGTCCGCCCGGGGGCGGCGGGTGGGGGGATGCTCCGCTGGTTCTGGTCGGCCAGGACGTGAGCGGCCGGGTGTTGGGAGCGCCCCGCCGCAGCGGGGTGTTCCTCGTCGGCCGGAGCGAGGGCCGGAATCCCGACGACGCCGCGCTCTGGCAGCGGGCCGTGGAGATCGGGGCCGAACAGGTGATCTGGCTTCCCGATGCCGAGAACTGGCTGGCGGACCGGATCGCCGATGTGGTCGAAGGTGCCGGCCGGCCCGCCCTCGCCGTGGGCGTGATCGGCGGCAGCGGCGGCGCCGGGGCATCCACCCTCGCCTGCGCCCTGGCGATCTCGGCCGCCCGGTCCGGCGAGCGGACCATGCTGATCGACGGCGATCCCTTCGGCGGCGGGTTGGACGTGCTGCTCGGGGGTGAGGGCGCCGAAGGGCTGCGCTGGCCGGACTTCGCCGCCTCGCGCGGCCGGGTCGGGGCCGGCGCGCTGGAGGAGTCCCTGCCGGAGCTGCATGCGCTGCGGCTGCTCAGCTGGGACCGGGGCAAGCGGGTGCTGGTGCCGCCCGCGGCGGTGCGCTCGGTCCTGGCGGCCGCCCGCCGGCGGGGCGGGGTGGTGGTCGTCGACCTTCCCCGGCGGGTGGACGAGGTCGCGGCCGAGGCGCTCGGCCAGCTGGACCTGGTGCTGATGGTGGTCCCGGTGGAACTGCGGTCGGTGGCCGCCGCCAGCAGAGTCGCCGACGCCCTGGACGGGGTCGCGCGGGATGTCCGGGTGGTGGTGCGGGCGCGCCTCGCGGGCGAGCTGGACCCGGACGAGGTGGCCGGGCTGCTGCGGCTCCCGCTCGCCGGTGAGATGCCCGTCGAGCTGGGGGTGTCCGAGTGGCTGGCCAGGGGCGAGCCGCCGGGGACCTTCGTCTGGGGCCCGCTGGCCCGGTTCTGCGACGGGTTCTGGCGGCGGGTGCTCGGCGCCGGTCAGGCGGCCGGGCAGGGGGTGCCGGGATGAGCGCGGGACTGCTGGACGCGGTGCGGGCGCGGCTCGCCGAAAGCGGCGCCGAGCCCACCCCGGCCCGGGTCGCAGCCGCCCTGCGAGCCCAGGGAAGGCTGCTGGGGGATGCGGAGGTGCTGGGCGTGGCCGCCGAGTTGCGGTCGGAGCTGGTGGGAGCCGGGCCGCTGGAACCGCTGCTCGCCGACCCGGCGGTCACGGATGTGCTGGTGGCGGCGCCGGACCGGGTGTGGGTGGACCGCGGTGGCGGGCTGGAGCTGACCGGGGTGACCTTCGGGGACGCGGAGGCGGTGCGCAGGCTCGCGCAGCGACTGGCGGCGGTGGCAGGCCGGCGGCTCGACGATGCCCGGCCGTGGGTGGACGCCCGGATGCCGGACGGCACCCGGCTGCATGCGGTGCTGCCTCCGGTCGCGGTCGGGTCGGCCTGCCTGTCGCTGCGGGTGGTGCGACCACGGGCGTTCACCCTTGAGGAGCTCACGGCCGCAGGCACCCTGCCGCCGGGCGGGCGGCAACTGCTCGGGGCAGTGGTCGAAGCCAGACTGTCCTTCCTGGTCTCCGGAGGGACGGGCACGGGGAAGACCACCCTGCTCAGTTCCCTGCTGGGGCTGGTCGGGCCGGGGGAGCGGATCGTGCTCGCCGAGGACTCGGCCGAACTGCGGCCCGAGCACCCGCACGTGGTGCGGTTGGAGGGCCGGCCCGCCAACCAGGAGGGGGCTGGTCTGGTCACACTGGCGGACCTGGTCCGCCAAGCCCTGCGGATGCGTCCCGACCGGCTTGTGGTGGGGGAGGTGCGCGGGGCCGAGGTCGCCGATCTGCTGGCCGCGCTCAACACCGGGCACGAAGGCGGGTGCGGGACGGTGCACGCGAATGCCGCGGCCCATGTGCCGGCCCGGCTGGAGGCGCTGGGGGCGGTCGCCGGCCTCGACCGGGCCGCTCTCCACAGCCAGTTGGCCGCGGCCCTGGATCTGGTGATCCACCTGGTCCGGGACCGGGGCGGGCAGCGTCGGGTGGCCGAGGTGCATGTCCTGGAGCGGGATGCGGCAGGGCTGGTGGTCACCGTCCCGGCGCTGCGCTGGGCGGCGCGCGGATTCGTCCGGGAGCGGGGCTGGGAGCGGCTCGGCCCCCTGCTCGGGGGGCTGGAGTGAGCGGGGCGGGGGCGCTGCTCCCGGCCCCGGTGTTCGCGGCGGTGCTGTGTGCCGGGGCGGCGGCCTGGCTGCTGGCCGGGGACGGCCGGCCGGCGGGGCGGGCGCGGATGCTGCTCGCCGGGGCGGGGCCGCCGGTGCCGGAGCGGGGATCGGCATGGGAGCGGCTGCTGGTCTCGGTGCGGGTGCGTGCCGGGCGGTGGCAGGAGTGGGCCTGCGTGGCGGCGGGTGTGGTGGTGGCGCTACTCGGCGGGTCGGTGATTCCGGTGGTGCTGGGCGTGTTGGCGGTGCCGGTGGTGCGGAGGTGGCTGCGGGTCCGGGATCGGGCCAGGGCCCGGGAGGCGCGCTCGGCCGAGGTGATCGCCCTGTGCGGGGCGGCCGTCGGCGAGTTGCGGGCCGGGGCGCAGCCCGGGCAGGCGTTGAGCGCCGCGATGCGCCGGTCGGCCGCCCCGGATGCCGGGATCGCGGCGGTGCTGGCTGCGGCGGCCTTCGGCGGGGACGTGGCCGGGGCGCTGCGGGAGGCGGCCCGGGCGCCGGGTGCGGAAGGGCTGGCCGGGATGGCGGCCTGCTGGCGGGTCTCGGTGGACGGCGGCGCGGGGCTGGCGGCCGGACTGGAGCGACTGGAAGGGGCGTTGCGGGCGGAGCGGGACCGGCAGGAGTCCATGCGGGCCCAGTTGGCGGGAGCGCGGTCGACGGCGGTGGTGCTGGCCCTGCTGCCCGTGGTGGGCCTGCTGCTCGGTACGGGGCTGGGTGCGGATCCGCTGCGGGTGCTGCTGCACTCCCCGCTGGGCCTGGGGTGCCTGGTGGTCGGTGGGGCGCTGGAAGTGCTTGGGCTGCTCTGGTGCCGGCGGATCGTGCGGGCGGGGGAGGGGTGATGGACGGTTCGTCGGTCCACAGGCTGGGGATGGCGTTCACCCTGGCGGCGGGGGCGTGGTGTCTGGTCTCCGGGTGCGCGGGGCGGATCCGGGAGCGGGCGGTGCGGCGTAGGGCGGTGCTGCTGCTCAGGGCGGAGCCGGCCTCGGGCGGGACGCGCCCGGGGGCCCGGGGGCGGGTGCGGGAGCGGTGGCGGTTGCGGTGGGTCCGGTGGCGGGTGGACCGGGCGTGCAGGGTGGATCCGCGGGAGTCGGAGCGTCAGCTTCCGTTCGCCGCCGACTTGTTGGCGGCCTGCCTGGCGGCGGGCGCCGGGCCGGTGGAGGCGGCCGAGGTGGTGGGGGAGTCGCTGGGAGGCCCGGTGGGGGACCGGCTGGCGCTGGCCGGGGCGGAGCTTCGGCTGGGGGCCGAACCGGGGGCCTCGTGGGGGAGGTTGGCGGCGATACCCGGCGCCGGGCCGCTGGCGGACTGTCTGGACCGGGCGGCCCGGACGGGGGCGCCGGCTGCCGAGCCCGTCTCCCGGCTGGCGACGGCCCTGCGGGAGGACCGGGCCCGGCGGGCGACGGCGGCGGCCCAGCGGGCGGCGGTTCTGGTGACCGCCCCGGTGGGGCTGTGTTTCCTCCCCGCGTTTCTCGCGGTGGGAGTGGCTCCGGTGGTGATCGGAATGGCCTCCGGCCTCCTCTCCGCTACCTGAAATCACATCAAGAACATAAATCCACAGGAGGTTGTCATGAGGATCATCTGGTTTCGGCTGCGGGCTGCGCTGGCCGGTCGGGTCGGGGATGCCGGGATGTCGACATCGGAATACGCCATGGGCACGATCGCGGCCTGTGCATTCGCGGCCGTTCTGTACAAGGTCGTGACGAGTGAGGTGGTCTCCACGGCACTGCAGACGACCATCGGGAAGGCGCTCGATGTGCCGTTCTGAGCAAAAGGCGGACGGCGACGGCGGTTATGTGACGGCCGAGGCCGCTCTGGTGATTCCGGCCCTGGTGCTTTTCGCGGCGCTGCTGGTGTGGGCGCTGATGGCGGCGGCCGCGCAGATCCGGTGCGTGGACGCGGCCAGGGCCGGGGCCCGGGCAGCGGCGAGGTCCGAGCCGCTGGAGACGGCGGTGGCGGCCGCCCGGGCTGCCGCCCCGGACGGGGCGGAGGTGACCGTGGAGCGGACGGGCGAGCTGTGGCGGGTGCGGGTGGCGGCACCCGCACCGGGGCCGGCTGCGCTGCCGGTCCGGCTGGGCGCCGGCGCGGTGGCCCTGGCCGAGGACAGCGTGGGGCCGCCGCCGTGACCCGGGACCGGGGCTCGGCGACCGTCTGGGCGGCGCTGGTGACCGTGGTGCTGGGCGCGGTGTTCGGCGGGGTGCTGCTGCTCGGCCAGGCCGTGGTGGTCCGGCACCGCGCGGCGGCCGCGGCGGACCTGGCGGCGCTGGCGGCGGCGTCGAGCTGGGCGCACGGGCCGGAGCCGGCGTGTGCCGCGGCGATACGGGTGGCCCGCGCGCAGGGTGCCCGGCTGGCCGGGTGCTCCCTGGCGGGCGAGGTCGCGGAGGTCACCGCCGAGGCCGCGGCGGGGCCCTTCACCGGCCGTATCCGCTCCCGCGCCGGACCCGCCGCGGAGCCGTCCCCAGAGCTGCCCGCGGAGCCCGAGCCGCCCGCAGGGCCGCCCCGGCAGCCGCCCACAGAGCCGCCCCGGCAGCCGCCCACAGAGCCGCCCCGGCAGCCGCCCACAGAGCCGCCGCGGCAGCCGCCCGCGGAGCCGTCCCCCGAGCCGCCCCGGCAGCCGCCTGCGAAGCCCGGACCGGAACCCGGCTCCCCGGGCGGGGTTTCCGAGGACGGGGCTCGGGCGGGAGTCGCTGCGGGCGGCCGCGGGCCCGGCTACTGAGGGGGTGCGCCCGCCAGGAGGCGGGTGAGGAGACGGACCGCGCCGCGCTTGTGGAGGGGGTCGTTGCCGTTGCCGCACTTGGGGGACTGGATGCAGGAGGGGCAGCCGCCCTCGCACTCGCAGGCGGCGATCGCGTCCCGGGTCGCGGTCAGCCAGGCGCGGGCCGTGTGGAAGGCCCGCTCGGCGAATCCGGCGCCGCCGGGGTGGCCGTCGTACACGAACACGGTGGGCAGGAGGGTGTCCGGGTGCAGCGGCACGGAGACGCCGCCGATGTCCCAGCGGTCGCAGGTGGCGAAAAGCGGGAGCAGGCCGATGGAGGCGTGCTCGGCGGCGTGCAGGGCGCCGCCGAGGATCTCCGGGTTGATCCGGGCCTCGTCGAGCTGGTCCTCGGTGACCGTCCACCACACGGCCCGGGTCCGCAGGGTGCGGGGCGGCAGGTCCAGCTTGGCCTCGCCGAGCACCTCGCCGGTGATCAGTTTGCGCCGCAGATAGGAGACGACCTGGTTGGTGACCTCGACGGAGCCGTAGCAGAGCCGGGCGGCGCCCCACGGCACCTCGGCCTCGGTGTCGAGGACGGTGATGGAGGTGGTGTCGCGGGCGGTGGTGGAGAAGGGCGGGTCGGCCTCCTCGACCAGGGCCACCGAGTCCTCCAGGTCCAGGTGCTGCACCAGGTAGGTGCGGCCCTGGTGGAGGTGGACCGCCCCGTCGTGGACGGCGGTGTGGGAGGCGGATTCGTCGACCGTGCCCAGCAGCCGGCCGGTGCCGGCCTCGACGATCTGCACGGGGCGGCCGCCGCCGCCCCGGATGTCGGCCAGGTCCGAGGCCCGCTCCCGGCGGGTCCAGTGCCAGGCGGTGGCCCGGCGGCGCAGCAGCTTCGCCGATTCGAGCTGGGGGAGGAGGTCTGCGGCGGCCGGGCCGAAGAGGGCCAGGTCGGGTTCGGTCAGCGGCAGCTCGGCGGCCGCCGCGCACAGATGGGGGGCGAGGACGTACGGGTTGTCGGGGTCCAGGACGGTGGCCTCGACGGGCTGCCGGAACAGGGCTTCGGGGTGGTGGACGAGGTAGGTGTCCAGCGGGTCGTCCCGGGCGATCAGCACGGCCAGGGCGCCCTGGCCGGACCGCCCGGCCCGGCCGGCCTGCTGCCACAGCGAGGCCCGGGTGCCCGGGTAGCCGGCGATCAGGACGGCATCCAGGCCGGAGACGTCCACGCCGAGCTCCAGGGCGGTGGTGGCCGCCAGGCCGAGCAGCTCCCCGGAGTGCAGGGCCCGCTCCAGGGCGCGGCGCTCCTCGGGCAGGTAGCCGCCCCGGTAGGCGGCCACCCGGCCGGGCAGGGAGCGGTCGACCGCGGCGAGGCGCTCCTGGGCGATGAGGGCGATCAGCTCGGCGCCGCGCCGGGAGCGGACGAAGGCGACCGTGCGGACCCCCTGCACGACGAGGTCGGTGAGGAGGTCGGCGGTCTCGGCGGTGGCGGTGCGGCGCACCGGGGCGCCACGCTCCCCGGACAGCTCGGTCAGCGGCGGCTCCCACAGGGCGAAGACCGCCTCGCCGCGCGGGGAGGCGTCGTCGACCACCTCGGTGACCGGCAGGCCCGTCAGGCGGCTCGCGGCGGCCGCCGGGTCGCCGGCGGTGGCCGAGGCGAGCAGGAAGACCGGATCGGAGCCGTAGCGGGCGCACAGCCGCCGCAGCCGGCGCAGGACCTGGGCGACGTGGGAGCCGAAGACGCCCCGGTAGGTGTGGCACTCGTCGATCACGACATAGCGCAGGGAGCGCAGGAAGGAGGACCAGCGCGGGTGGGCCGGGAGTATCCCGCGGTGCAGCATGTCGGGGTTGGTGAGCACGTAGTTGGCGTACTGGCGGATCCACTCGCGTTCCTCGACCGGGGTGTCCCCGTCGTACACGGCAGGCCGGACGGCGTTGCCGAGCGGGGCGGCGAGTGCGCGTACGGCGCGTCGCTGGTCGGCGGCGAGGGCCTTGGTCGGGGCGAGGTACAGGGCGGTCTCGCCCCGGCCGTTGGGCGCTTGCGCCCCGTCGGCGAGGGAGCTCAGGACGGGGGCGAGGTAGGCCAGCGACTTGCCGGAGGCGGTGCCGGTGGCGACGACCACCGAGGTGCCGTTCAGGGCGTGCTCGGCGGCCGCGGCCTGGTGTTCCCACGGGTGTTCGATGCCGGCGGCCTGGATGGCGGCTACGACATCAGTTCTGATGCGGTCCGGCCAGACTGCATGACGGCCCTCCCGAGGGGGCAGATGCTCCGTATGAGTGATGCGCGCAGCCCGACCGGGCCCCCGTGACAGCCGGTCCAGGACCGTGCCGGGGGTGGGTCGGGTGTCCGCGTCGGCCGTGGGCCGACGGGGACGCTGAGTACTGGCCATTGCGTCCGAGTGTGTCACTGGCGTCGGCGACAATGGTCAGAAGGCGTCGTGCGCGCCTGCCGGTAAGTGATTGAATGCCATCGCGGCAGCCAATCCCTCCACTACCTTCGGGTGGGGAGGCCCCTGGGGGGCGCCGCTCGATAGCAAGGTGCTGGAGGATCCGTGGACCTGTCCCTGTCGACTCGCACAGTCGGCGACCGCACGGTCGTCGAGGTCGGTGGCGAGATTGATGTGTATACCGCGCCCAAGCTGCGCGAGCAGTTGGTGGAGTTGGTGAACGACGGCAGCTACCACCTGGTTGTCGACATGGAGCGAGTGGACTTCCTCGACTCCACCGGCCTCGGTGTGCTCGTGGGAGGCCTCAAGCGCGTCCGTGCGCACGAGGGCTCGCTGCGTCTGGTGTGCAACCAGGAGCGCATCCTGAAGATCTTCCGCATCACCGGCCTGACCAAGGTCTTCCCGATCCACACCACTGTGGAAGACGCCGTCGCCGCCACCGACTGACGGCTCCCGAAAGCAGTGGCGGGGGCGCCGGGCCGATGGCCCGGGCCCCTGTCAGCACGCCCGTAGTCCGAGGGGGAGTACATGGCCACCGTTGAACTCCGCTTCAGCGCCCAGCCCGAGCACGTCCGGACGGCCCGCCTCGTCGCGGCCGCCGTGGCGCGCCGGGCCGGTGTGGAGGAGGCCGTGCTCGACGAGGTGCGCCTCGCCGTGGGCGAGGCCTGCTCACGTGCCGTCGGGCTGCACCGGGGCAGCGGTGTGACCGCTCCCGTGCGGGTCGTGCTCACCGAGGAGGAGAAGGTGTTCTCCATCGAGGTCGGCGACGAGGTTCCGGCCCTGGCCGGCGGTCCGTCCGGTGGTGGCGCGGCCGCCGAACCGGATGCCGAGGGCGAGGACGAGATGGGTCTGGCGGTGATCCGCGGGCTCGTCGACGACGTCGAGGTCACCAGTGGTGATTCGGGCGGAGTCATCCGCATGAGCTGGCCCGCCGCCGGCGCGCCCGAGCTTCCGTAGATCATTTCGCCCGCACATTCCGATCTTATTCATAAATGATGAAGGCCCTGCTGAGCAGGGCCTTTTTCACGTCCTGGAGATCAATGACGGGGCGTCAATGCTTTTGCCCCATTACTACTTTCGGGCGTAATGGCGTGACGCGATCTTTTGTTGAAGAGCACGGGGAGGCCAATTCCGTTTCCCGCGTACTGTTTTGATCCGGTGAGGCTACCTACAATCCGTCCACATCTTTGAGCTCATCACGTCAAGGAGGACGTATGACGGGGCTCTTCACCCCCACAGCGGCCGCGGTACTCACCGATGACAATCGGTTGATCGTGATCGTCATTGCGGCTGTTGCTCTGGCCGCACTCGTCGTCGCCCAGCTCCTGGTACGCCAGGTGCTCGCCGCCGACGAAGGCACCGACAGTATGAAAAAGATCGCTGCCGCCGTTCAGGAAGGCGCCAACGCCTACCTCGGCCGGCAGCTCCGCACCCTCGGCATCTTCGCCGTCGTCGTGTTCTTCCTGCTCTTCCTGCTCCCCGCCGACGACTGGTCGCAGCGGGCCGGACGTTCCGCCTTCTTCCTGATCGGCGCGCTGTTCTCGGCCGCCACCGGCTACATCGGCATGCGGCTTGCCGTACGCGCCAACGTCCGCGTCGCCGCCGCCGCCCGCGAGGCCACCCCGGCCGAGGGCGAACCCGCCAAGGACCTCACCGCCGTGGCCCACAAGGCCATGAAGATCGCCTTCCGCACCGGTGGTGTGGTCGGCATGTTCACCGTCGGCCTCGGCCTGCTCGGCGCCTCCAGCGTCGTCCTGGTCTACGCCGCGGACGCGCCCAAGGTCCTGGAGGGCTTCGGCCTCGGCGCCGCACTGATCGCGATGTTCATGCGGGTCGGCGGCGGAATCTTCACCAAGGCCGCCGACGTCGGCGCCGACCTGGTCGGCAAGGTCGAACAGGGCATTCCGGAGGACGATCCGCGCAATGCCGCGACCATCGCCGACAATGTGGGCGACAACGTCGGAGACTGCGCCGGTATGGCGGCGGACCTCTTCGAGTCCTACGCCGTCACCCTGGTGGCCGCCCTCATCCTCGGCAAGGCCGCCTTCGGCGACCTCGGCCTCGCCTTCCCCCTGATCGTCCCCGCCATCGGTGTGATCACCGCGATGATCGGCATCTTCGCCGTATCCCCGCGCCGCACCGACCGCAGCGGCATGACCGCCATCAACCGCGGCTTCTTCATCTCCGCAGTGATCTCCCTGGTGCTGGTCGCGATCGCCGTCTACGCCTACCTGCCGGCCACCTACAAGGAGCTCGTCGGCGTCGAGAACACGGCCATCACCGGCCACTCCGGCGACCCGCGCATCCTCGCGCTCGTCGCCGTCGCCATCGGCATCGTGCTCGCCGCCCTCATCCAGCAGCTCACCGGCTACTTCACCGAAACCAACCGGCGGCCCGTCCGGGACATCGGAAAGTCCTCACTGACCGGACCGGCCACCGTCGTCCTGGCCGGCATCTCCGTCGGCCTCGAATCCGCCGTCTACACCGCGCTGCTCATCGGCCTCGGCGTCTACGGCGCGTTCCTGCTCGGCGGTACGTCGATCATGCTCGCGCTGTTCGCCGTCGCCCTGGCCGGCACCGGCCTGCTCACCACCGTCGGCGTCATCGTCGCCATGGACACCTTCGGTCCGGTCTCCGACAACGCCCAGGGCATCGCCGAGATGTCCGGCGACGTCCAGGGAGCCGGCGCCCAGGTCCTCACCGACCTCGACGCCGTCGGCAACACCACCAAGGCCATCACCAAGGGCATCGCCATCGCCACCGCCGTGCTGGCCGCGGCGGCGCTCTTCGGCTCGTACAGCGACGCGATCGCGGGCGCCATCAAGGACGTCGGCGCCAAGGCCGGGGAGATGAACCTCAGCCTGGACATCGCCCAGCCCAACAACCTCGTCGGGCTGATCCTGGGCGCCGCCGTCGTGTTCCTCTTCTCCGGACTGGCCATCAACGCGGTCTCCCGCTCGGCCGGCGCGGTGGTCTACGAGGTGCGCCGCCAGTTCCGCGAGCACCCCGGGATCATGGACTACACCGAGAAGCCCGAGTACGGCCGCGTCGTCGACATCTGCACCAAGGACGCGCTCCGCGAACTCGCCACGCCCGGCCTGCTCGCCGTACTCACCCCGATCGCCGTGGGCTTCTCCCTCGGCGTCGGCGCGCTCGGCTCGTTCCTCGCCGGAGCCATCGCCTGCGGCACCCTGATGGCCGTCTTCCTCGCCAACTCGGGCGGCGCCTGGGACAACGCGAAGAAGCTGGTCGAGGACGGACACCACGGCGGCAAGGGCAGCGAGGCCCATGCCGCGACCGTCATCGGCGACACCGTCGGCGACCCGTTCAAGGACACCGCAGGCCCGGCCATCAACCCGCTGCTCAAGGTGATGAACCTGGTCGCGCTCCTGATCGCCCCGGCCGTCGTGCAGTTCAGCTACGGCGACGACGCGAACCCCGTGGTCCGTGCCGTCATCGCGGTCTTCGCGGTCGCCGTCATCGTCGGCGCCGTGTACGTGTCGAAGCGGCGGGGCATCGCCGTCGGCGACGACAGCGGCAACGGAGCCACTGCCGCCGAGCGGGTTGCCAAGCCGGCCGACCCGGCGGTCGTTTCCTGAGCTCAGGTCACGGCCCGGCGGTACGACCGAACGGCGGACAGGCGACGCGGACTGACGCGTCGTCTGTCCGCCTTTCTGCGCCCCCGGATGGATGGCGTGTATGTTCCGGGCCGAGAGCCTTGGAAGGGACCAATCCGGTGAAGAAGAAGCTTGCGGCCGCGGTCTCCGGCGGTGCGGTGCTGATGCTCCTGCTGTCGGGCTGCAGTGACGACGGCGACACGAAGTCCGCCGACTGGGCCAAGAACGTCTGCGACAAGTGGCAGCCCGAGTACAAGAAGATCGAGGCGGCCAACGCCGAACTCAAGCGGGTGGCCACGGAGAGCAGCAAGCCCGAGGAAGTGCAGAAGACCGACTCCGCGGCCTTCCAGACCATGTCCGAGGCGTTCACGGCGATCAGCGCCGCGCTTCGCGATGCCGGCGAGCCGCCCGGCGGGGACGGCGGCAAGACGGCGGTCGCCGCCGCGACCCAGGGCTTCAACGACACGGCCAAGGGCTACGCGGACCTCAAGGCGAAGATGGACGCGCTGGACCCGAAGGACCAGGCGAAGTTCGCCCAGGGCCTGCAGGACCTGTCCAGCGGCCTGGAGAAGGTGGCCGCGGACGAGAAGGCCGCCAAGGAGAAGCTCAAGGCCGGCGGCCTGGACAAGCCGATGGCCGGGCAGGAGGGCTGCAAGGTCACCACCCCCGCGCCCACCCAGAGCTGACCGCGCAGAGCTGACCCGCGCAGAGCTGACCCGCGCAGAGCCGACCCGCGCACAGCGGATCCGCCCTGAAACCGACCCACCCACAGCTGACCACCAACAGCCCACCCGCGCAGAGCGGATCCGCCCAGAGCTGACCGGCGCAGACCAACGCCGGCCCACCGCAGACCGCCCAAGGCCGGCCCGGACCGGCACGGCCGGGCGGTACGCGCACCCGGGGCGGCCGGGGTCCCACCGGACCCCGGCCGCCCCGCGGCATGCCGGGACCCGGCCGCGGCCGCGCAGCCGACACAATGGACGGGTGAGTACCAGCAGCCTGCCCTCGCCCGACCGCGCCGCCGCCCTGCGCCCCGCCCTGCTCTCCGCCGGCTTCACCGCCGACGGTCTGCTCGACCTGCTCGGCGCCCCCGCGTACGCCGCACTCGCCCGCAGCGAGACGGTGCCCGCGCTGCGCGCCACCCGCGGGGACAGCCCGCTGGAGACCCTGGTCCGGCTGTTCCTCCTCCAGCAGCCCGTCCCGTACGTCCACGCGGCCGCCGCCCTGCCGGCCGAGGACGCGCTGGCCGACGGCTGGCTGCGCCGTGAGGGCGACGAGCTGCACGCCACCGTCGACGTGCGCCCGTACGGCGGCCCGGACGGGCAGGACTGGTTCATCGTCTCGGACCTGGGCTGCGCGGTCGGCGGGGCCGGCGGCATCGGCGGCCGGGCCGGCGAGGCGGACACGGCCGTGGTCCTCGGCGTCGGCGGCGCCTCCACCACCCTCGCCGGGATCACCGTCCGCCCCCCGGTCGGCTCGGCCCTCGACCTCGGCACCGGATCCGGCCTCCAGGCGCTGCACGCCACGCAGCACGCCACCCGGGTCACCGCCACCGACGTCAACCCGCGCGCCCTGGCGTTCACCCGGCTCACCCTGGCCCTGTCCGGGGCCCCCGAGGCCGAGCTGCTCACCGGCTCGCTCTACGAGCCGGTCGGCGACGCGACGTACGACCTGATTGTTTCCAATCCTCCTTTCGTGATCTCGCCCGGCGCCCGGCTGACCTACCGGGACGGCGGCATGGGCGGCGACGACCTGTGCCGCACCCTGGTGCAGCAGGCGGCCGCCCACCTCAACCCCGGCGGGTACGCGCAGTTCCTGGCCAACTGGCAGCACGTGGAGGGCGAGGACTGGCACGACCGGCTGCGCTCCTGGGTGCCGCGCGGCTGCGACGCCTGGATCGTGCAGCGCGAGGTGCAGGACATCACGCAGTACGCGGAACTGTGGCTGCGGGACGCCGGCGACCACCGCACCGACCCGCACGAGTACGCGGAGCGGTACGAGGACTGGCTGGACGAGTTCGAGGCCCGCAAGACCAAGGCCGTCGGATTCGGCTGGATCACCCTGCGCCGCACCGACGCGGAGACCCCCTCCATCGTGGTGGAGGAGTGGCCGCATCCGGTGGAGCAGCCGCTCGGCGACACCGTCCTCGCCCACTTCGCCCGACAGGACTACCTGCGCGGCCACGACGACGCCTCGCTGCTGGAGGGGCACTTCCGGCTGGCCGCAGAAGTGATGCAGGAGCAGGTCGGCGCGCCCGGCGCGGAGGACCCGGAGCACGTGGTGCTGCGGCAGAACCGCGGCATGCGGCGCGCCACCAAGGTCGACACGGTCGGGGCCGGGTTCGCCGGAGTGTGTGACGGCTCACTGAGCGCCGGGCGGATCCTGGACGCGATCGCCCAGCTGCTCCAGGAAGATCCGGTCGTCCTGCGCGACCGCACCCCGGAGTCGATCCGGCTGCTCCTGGAGCAGGGATTCCTGGAGCCCGCGGACACGCCGGAACGCTGAGTTCACCCTGGGTTCGCCCGGCGTATCCCCACGGCTGCCAGGCTCGTCCGTACGAGGAATCCGGGGGGATTCCGGGGAGCGGCTCCGGGGGAAGGGGTGCGGCGTGGACAGCGTTCCGGCGATCTTCGCGGCGACGGTGTTCCTGCTGTTCGGAGCCGCTCTGCTCACATGGACAGGGGCGCGTGCACTGCACCGCGCGCCGGTCGCCGAGGGCGTGCGCCCCGCGGTGGCCCTGCCGCTGGCCCTGCTGGCCGGCGGCGTCTCCCTGGCCCTCGGCGTGTGGTCCCTCGGCCGGCTCTGAGACGGAATCCGAAGGAATCCGACCGAATTCCGTGCGGTCCGGGAGGGTGCTCCGGGGAGGGTCGCGGACGGCGCCCCCGAAGGGGGCCAGACGGCCCCGCGGCCACCCGGCCCGGTGATCGGGAAGGGCCGGGCGCGGCATCCGGGCGGCACGAATGGCACTAGTCGGGTTACCGTTCGAGTGGCCGTTGCGGGCTTCTGCCGTTTGACACGGGGGCGGGTTGTACCGTCACACTCCGCAGCGTCGCCGTACTGCGACCGAGTGCCGACCGGAGAGAAGAGCCAAGTTGTCCCCGACTAGCGAGACCGCAAAGGGCGGCCGCCGACTCGTCATTGTCGAGTCCCCTGCCAAGGCGAAGACGATCAAGGGCTACCTCGGCCCGGGATACGTCGTCGAGGCGAGCGTCGGGCACATCCGCGACCTCCCGAACGGCGCCGCGGAAGTGCCCGACAAGTACACGGGTGAGGTGCGACGCCTCGGCGTGGACGTCGAGCACGACTTCCAGCCGATCTACGTCGTCAACGCGGACAAGAAGGCGCAGGTCCGGAAGCTCAAGGAGCTGCTGGCCGAGTCCGACGAACTCTTCCTCGCCACCGATGAGGACCGCGAGGGCGAAGCCATCGCGTGGCACCTGCAGGAAGTCCTCAAGCCCAAGGTCCCGGTCCACCGGATGGTCTTCCACGAGATCACCAAGGACGCGATCCGCGACGCCGTCGCCAACCCGCGCGAGCTCAACCAGCGCATGGTCGACGCCCAGGAGACCCGCCGCATCCTCGACCGCCTCTACGGCTACGAGGTCTCGCCGGTCCTGTGGAAGAAGGTCATGCCGCGGCTGTCGGCCGGCCGTGTCCAGTCCGTCGCCACCCGTCTCGTCGTCGAGCGCGAGCGCGAGCGCATCGCCTTCCGCTCCGCCGAGTACTGGGACCTGACCGGCACCTTCGCCACCGGCCGCGCCGGTGACGCCTCCGACCCCTCCAGCCTGGTCGCCCGGCTGAACACGGTGGACGGCCGGCGCGTGGCCCAGGGTCGCGACTTCGGCTCGAACGGGCAGCTCAAGAGCGATGTCCTGCACCTGGACGAGGCGAACGCGCGAGCCCTGGCGGCCGCCCTCGCCGAGACCTCCTTCGCGGTCCGCTCGGTCGAGTCCAAGCCGTACCGCCGCTCCCCGTACGCCCCGTTCCGTACGACCACCCTCCAGCAGGAGGCTTCGCGCAAGCTCGGCTTCGGCGCGAAGGCGACCATGCAGGTGGCGCAGAAGCTGTACGAGAACGGCTTCATCACCTACATGCGTACGGACTCCACGATCCTGTCGGAGACCGCCGTGCAGGCGGCCCGTGCGCAGGTCACGCAGCTGTACGGCGCCGACTACCTGCCGGAGAAGCCGCGCGTCTACGCCGGCAAGGTCAAGAACGCGCAGGAGGCGCACGAGGCGATTCGCCCTTCGGGTGATCGTTTCCGCACTCCCGCCGAGACCGGTCTGACCGGCGACCAGTTCCGCCTGTACGAGCTGATTTGGAAGCGGACCGTCGCCTCCCAGATGAAGGACGCGGTCGGCAACTCGGTGACCGTGAAGATCGGCGGCCGGGCTTCGGACGGGCGCGACGCGGAGTTCACCGCGTCCGGCAAGACCATCACCTTCCACGGCTTCATGAAGGCGTACGTCGAAGGCGCCGACGACCCGAACGCCGAGCTCGACGACCGCGAGCGGCGCCTGCCGCAGGTCGCCGAGGGCGACGCGCTGACGGCCTCGGACATCACGGCGGACGGGCACTCCACCAAGCCGCCGGCCCGCTACACCGAGGCCTCGCTGGTCAAGGAGCTGGAAGAGCGCGAGATCGGCCGCCCGTCGACGTACGCGTCGATCATCGGCACCATCCTGGACCGCGGCTACGTGTTCAAGAAGGGCACCGCGCTCGTCCCGTCCTTCCTGTCCTTCGCCGTGGTCAACCTGCTGGAGAAGCACTTCGGCCGGCTCGTCGACTACGACTTCACCGCCAAGATGGAGGACGACCTCGACCGCATCGCGCGGGGCGAGGCGCAGTCCGTGCCGTGGCTGAAGCGGTTCTACTTCGGCGGCGAGGCGGCCGCGGACGCCTCCGCCGCCGGGAACGGCGACGGCGACCACCTCGGCGGCCTGAAGGAACTGGTCACCGACCTCGGCGCGATCGACGCCCGCGAGATCTCCTCCTTCCCGGTCGGCGAGGGCATCGTGCTCCGGGTCGGCCGCTACGGGCCGTACGTCGAGCGCGGCGAGAAGGACGCGGAAGGCCACCAGCGGGCCGACGTACCGGACGACCTCGCTCCGGACGAGCTGACGGTGGAGTACGCGGAGGAGCTCTTCGCGAAGCCCAGCGGCGAGTTCGAGCTGGGTGCGGACCCGATCAGCGGCAACCAGATCGTGGCCAAGGACGGCCGGTACGGGCCGTACGTGACGGAGATCCTCCCCGAGGGCACCCCGAAGACGGGCAAGAACGCGGTGAAGCCGCGGACCGCCTCGCTCTTCAAGTCCATGGCCCTGGACACCGTCACCCTCGAGGACGCGCTCAAGCTGATGTCCCTGCCGCGCGTCGTCGGCGCGGACGCGGAGGGCGTGGAGATCACGGCCCAGAACGGCCGCTACGGCCCGTACCTGAAGAAGGGCACGGACTCGCGGTCGCTGGAGACCGAGGACCAGCTCTTCACCATCACCCTGGACGAGGCCCTCGCGATCTACGCCCAGCCGAAGCAGCGGGGCCGCGCGGCGGCCAAGCCGCCGCTGAAGGAACTGGGCACAGACCCGGTGAGCGAGCGCCCGGTGGTCGTCAAGGACGGCCGCTTCGGCCCGTACGTGACGGACGGCGAGACGAACGCGACGCTGCGGCGGGACGACGACGTCGAGACGATCACGCCGGAGCGGGGCTACGAGCTGCTGGCGGAGAAGCGGGCGAAGGCGCCGGCGAAGAAGACGGCCAAGAAGGCGCCGGCGAAGAAGGCCACGGCGAAGAAGGCGACGGCCACGAAGACGGCGGCGGCGAAGAAGACCGCGGCGAAGAAGACCACGGCGGCGAAGAAGACGACCACGACGGCGGCGGCCAAGAAGGCGGCGGCGAAGAAGACGGCGTCCTCGGCCCCGCCCGCCGAATAGCAGCACCGGCCGCCCGCAGCACAGCCCTGCGGGCGGCTCTTTCCCCTCCCCGCCCCTTCCCGGACCGGGACTCCGCCCCAGCCCCCGTCCGGCGCTTCGCGCCGGGTGCGCGGTGGGCTCAAACGCCGCGCGGGCCGGATTCGGCCCCGCCGGCGGTTGAGGCGCGGGGTCCGGGCGGAGCCCAGGTTGGCAGGGGCCTGCCCCCGAGCCCCCCGCCCAGTCCCCCACAGCGGATAGGCTGGGCGGATGACGCGAGCCGAGCAGCCGACGGTCGTGCCCTCCGGGAAGGACCCCGTGAACCCCACCTACGACGAAGCCCTGGCCGCGGACTCCCGCGAGCGGGCGGTGCGCGCCCTGTTGCGCACGCCCCGGCTCCGCCGGCTGTGGAGCGCCCAACTGGTCAGCGGCATCGGCGATGCCCTCGCCCTCCTGGTCCTGGTCCTGCTGGCCCTCCAGGCAGCCGTCACCGAGGCCGCCTTCGGCGGTGGCTACCGCGGGGCCGCCCTCGCCGTGAGCGCCGTCTTCGCAGTCCGGATCCTCGCCACCCTGCTCACCGGCGCGGTGCTGCTGGGCCCGCTGTCCCAGCTCATCGCCGCCAAGGAGCACGGCGGCCAGCTCGACCGCCGCTGGACGATGATCGGCGCCGACGGCGTCCGCCTCGGCCTCTTCGTCGTCGCCCCGCTCTGGCTCGACTGGATCCCGGAGCACGCGCTCACCGCGCTGCTCGCCACCGTCTTCGCCGCCGGAGTCGCCGAGCGGCTGTGGACCCTGGCCAAGGAGAGCGCGGCCCCGGCCCTGCTGCCCGAGCCGCCGCCCGAGGGGGCGACCGTACGGCCCCTCCCGGACCACCTCGACGCGCTCCGCCGGCTGACCCTGCGTACGGCTTTCGCCGCACTGCCCGCCGCCGCCGCGGTCCTGCTCGCCGCCACCCTGGTCGGTGCGGGGCTCGGCATCGGCGTGGACTGGTTCGCGGAGAACCGGGCCGCCTTCGGCTCCTACGTGGCCGCCGGCCTGTTCGCCGCCTCCGTGTCCCTGCTGCTCCCGCTGGTGCTGCCCGGTACGAAGACCCCCCGCCCCCGTTCCCCGCTGGAGGGCCTGCGCGCCCCCAAGGTCGGGGACCGCCCGGAGAAGGGCCGCACCGGCGCCATCCCGCTGCTCGTCCTGGCCTGCGCGGCCGTCGCCGGAGCGGTGGCCTGCGCGGTCGCCGTCTCGGTGCTGCACGCCTTCGATCTGGGCGGCGGCCCGGCCGGCTTCGCGCTGCTGGTCCTCGTGCTGAGTGCGGGCACCGCGGCCGGCATCCGGGCCAACCAGGCCGGCAAGGTGCTGCCCGCGCTGTCCCGGCGCCGCCTGCTGGCCCTGGCCATAGCGGTCACCGGCGTGGCGCTGCTGCTGATGGGCCTGATTCCGGACCTGGCGACGGTCGTGTTCCTGGCGGTGCTCGCCGGCACCGCCGCCGGGGTCGCCGCGAACACCGGCCACACCCTGATCGACCAGGAGACCGAGGAATTCCGCCGGGCCCGGGTCACCGAGCACCTCCAGGCCGTCGTACGGGTCGCCATCGCGACGGGTGCGATCCTCGCGCCGGTCGTGGCCGCGGCCATCGGTCCGCACCGGCTGGGCGGAGACGAGGTGGTGTTCGCCCACGGCGGCGCCGCCTTCACCCTGATGCTGGTCGGTGCGCTGCTGTTGCCGGTGGCCGTGACCGTGCTGGCCCGGGCCGACGACCGGAGCGGCGTACCGCTGCGCCGGGACCTGCGGGAGGCGCTGCGCGGCGGCGAGCCGGGCCAGGCTGCGGCCGACAACGGCTTCTTCATCGTGCTGGAGGGCGGCGACGGGGCCGGCAAGTCCACCCAGGTGCAGGCGCTGGCCGAGTGGATACGGGGCAAGGGCCACGAGGTCGTGGTGACCCGCGAGCCCGGCGCCACCCCGGTGGGCAAGCGGCTCCGCTCGATCCTCCTCGACGTGTCCTCGGCCGGCCTGTCGAACCGCGCCGAGGCGCTGCTCTACGCCGCCGACCGGGCGGAACACGTGGACACGGTGGTGCGGCCGGCCCTGGAGCGGGGCGCGGTGGTCATCTCCGACCGCTACATCGACTCCTCGGTGGCCTACCAGGGGGCGGGGCGCGACCTGTCGCCGACCGAGATCGCCCGGATCTCGCGGTGGGCGACGGACGGACTCGTCCCCCACCTGACGGTGCTGCTCGACGTGTCGCCGGAGGCGGCCCGGGAGCGGTTCACCGAGGCGCCGGACCGGCTCGAGTCGGAGCCGGCCGAATTCCACCAGCGGGTGCGCGCCGGATTCCTGACCCTGGCGGCGGCCGACCCCGGCCGCTACCTGGTGGTGGACGCCGGCCAGGACCCGGAGTCGGTGACCACGGTCGTACGGCACCGCCTGGACCGGATGCTCCCGCTCTCCGAGGCCGAGGTGCAGGCCCGGGAGGAGGCCCGCCGGCGGGCCGAGGAGGAAGCGAAGCGCAAGGCCGAGGAAGAGGCGGCGCGCAAGGCCGAGGAAGAGCGCAAGCGGGCCGAGGAAGAGGCGCGGCGCAAGGCGGAGGAGGAAGCCGCCCGGATCAAGGCCGAGGCCGAGGCCGCCCGCAGGGCGGAGGAGGAGCGGCTCCGCGCCGAGGAAGAGGCGCGGGCCCGGGCGGAGGCCGAGCGGCTGCGCGCGGAGGCCGAGGAGAAGGCCCGCCGGGCCGAGGAAGAGCGGCTGCGCCAGCAGGCCGAGGAGGAGGCCCGGCTGCGGGCCGAGGCCGAGGAGAAGCGGCGCGAGAAGCAGCGGCGGGCCGAGGAGGCGCTGGTGAAGGCGGAGGAGGCGCGCCGGCAGGCGGCCGCCGCTGCCGCGGCGGCTGCTGCTGCGGCGGCGGAGGCGGCCGCAGCGGCCCAGGCTCCGCCAGCGGCTCCGGCCGCCGGTCCGGCGGCTCCGGTCTCCGCGCCGAAGGCCGGCGAACGGGCGGACGAGGCCGGTCCGCGGATCGGCCTGACCAAGGACACGCAGGCTGCGACGCAGCCCGGCGGCGTACGGGACCCGCGTCGTGCGGCCAGCCCGGACGACGCCGTGACCGTCGAGACGCCGGTGGTGCCGGCCGCACCGGACCGGCGCGTGATGAAGCCGGACGACATCACGGAGACCGTCCCGGTCCCGAAGGTCGGCCCGGCCGACGAGACCGCCGTACTGCCTCCCGTACGTCCGTCCGGCCCGGCGGACGAAACGGCGGTGCTGCCTCCGGTACGCCCGTCCGGTCAGTCCGGTCCGGCCGACCAGACGGCGGTGCTGCCCCCGGTCCGCGCGGACGAGAAGCCGGCCGACCGGGTGCCGCCCGGCATCTTCCGGGACGAGGTGGGCGGCCACGACGCCACCCGGGAACTGCCCGTGGTCGACGACGATGGCCGTCCGCGGCGCCGCTCCGACTGGGCCGAGGAGACCCCGCTCGACGATCTCCCGACCCTGGCGGACGAGCTGCTCGGCCCGCACCGGGACGAGGACGACGGCTACGGGGACGACGGGGACGCTCCGCGGCGCCGCCGCCGCTGACCCGGCCTGGGGCCGCCGGGATGCGGCCCGGGCGGGATTGTCAGTGGCCCGCCCCACAATGGTGCGTACGTGCACACATGCATACGTGCAGATGAAGCCGTGGCAGTTCAGACGACGGAAGGAGGTGGCGGCATGTCCGTCTGGGACGACCTGGTGGGTCAGGAGCGCGTGCAGACGCAGCTCGCCGCCGCCGCGCGGGATGCCGACGCGCTGGTCACCGCCATCGAGGCGCGGCAGCCGCCGCCCGCCGCCTCGAAGATGACCCACGCCTGGCTGTTCACCGGCCCCCCCGGCTCCGGCCGGTCCACCGCCGCCCGCGCCTTCGCCGCCGCCCTCCAGTGCACCAGCCCCGACCGGGCCCTGGGCGGGGCCCCGGGCTGCGGCTTCTGCGACGGCTGCCACACCACCCTGATCGGCACCCACGCGGACGTCGAGATCGTCCGTACGGACCTGCTCTCCATCGGCGTGAAGGAGACCCGCGACCTGGTCCGCCGGGCCCAGCTCTCGCCGGCCGTCGGCCGCTGGCAGGTCATCGTCCTGGAGGACGCCGACCGGCTCACCGAGGGGGCCGGGAACGTCCTGCTGAAGGCCGTCGAGGAGCCCGCTCCGCGCACGGTCTGGCTGCTCTGCGCGCCCTCGCTGGAGGATGTGCTGCCCACCATCAGGTCCCGCTGCCGGCACCTCACCCTGCGCACCCCGCCGGTGGCCGCGGTCGCCGATGTCCTGGTCCGCCGGGACGGCATCGAGCCGGCCGTGGCAGCGGCCGTCGCCCGCGCCACCCAGGGGCACATCGGCCGGGCCCGCCGGCTGGCCACCGACGAGCGTGCCCGGTCCCGCCGCGCCGCCGTGCTGAAGCTTCCGCTGCGGGTGGACGACGTGGGCGGCTGCCTCAAGGCCGCCCAGGAGCTCGTGGACGCCGCCGCCGAGGATGCCAAGCAGGTCGCGGAGGAGGTCGACGTCAAGGAGACCGAGGACCTGCGGGCCGCGCTCGGCGCCGGTGCCGGGACGGGCGGCCGGATGCCGCGCGGCACGGCGGGCGTGATGAAGGAGCTTGAAGACCGGCAGAAGCGCCGCCGCACCCGCACCCAGCGCGACAGCCTCGACCTCGCCCTCACCGACCTGACCGGCTTCTACCGGGACGTGCTCGCCCTGCAACTCGGCTCGGCGGTGGCCATCGCCAACGAGGAGATACGGCCGGACCTGGACCGCCTCGCCCGCGCCTGCGGCCCCGAGCGGACCCTGCGCCGCATCGAGGCGATCATCGCGTGCCGCGACGCTCTCGACCGAAACGTGGCTCCCCTGCTCGCGGTGGAGGCAATGACCATGGCCCTCCGGGCGGGCTGATCGCCGGGAGGGCCAGCTGCCAGGTGCGGCTGACTGCCGGACGGGCCAGCTCCCGGGCGGGGTTGTCCGTGGAGCGAGCCGTTTCCCGGGCGGGGCTGACCGCCGGGCCGTGGCCGGGCCCCCGGCCGGGCGGCCTGGGGCCGGGGTTGCGGCGGTTGACTGCTCACTCGTACGGGCAAGCGCCCCTCTCGGCCGGGTGGCGGAGAGCGGCCGGGTGGCGGCTGCGGCTGTGCAAGATCACCGCGGGGCGGCCGGGAAGACGTAGGCTCCGGGGATGGACACCAGTCGTCTGCTGCGCACCACCGGAACCGTGATCGCAGCCGCCGGGCTGCTGCTCTCCGGCTGCTCCTCCGGCGGGCCCGCTCCGCGCGCCTCGGCGTCCTCCGGCGATGCCGGCTCCGCCCCGGCCTCCGCCCGGCCCACCGCGGTCCCGGACGCACTCCGCCCGTACTACACCCAGAAGCTCACCTGGCGGGACTGCGGCGTGCCCGGATTCCAGTGCGCCACCATGAAGGCGCCGCTGGACTACGCGAAGCCCGGCTCGGGCCAGGACATCGACCTCGCAGTGGCCCGCAAGAAGGCCACCGGCCCCGGCAAGCGGCTCGGCTCGCTGGTGGTCAACCCCGGCGGACCCGGCGGCTCCGGCATCGGATACCTGCAGGCGTACGCGGGCATCGGCTACCCCGCGCCCGTCCGCGCCCGCTACGACATGGTTTCCATCGACCCGCGCGGGGTGGCCCGCAGCTCCCCGGTCGAGTGCCTGACCGGCCCGCGCATGGACGCGTACACGCAGGTCGACCAGACCCCGGACGACGCGGCCGAACAGGCCCGGCTGGTGCAGGCCTTCAAGGAGTTCGCGGGCGGCTGTGAGCAGCGGTCCCGCACGGTGCTGCCGCACGTCTCCACCGTGGACGCCGCCCGGGACCTGGACGTGCTGCGGGCGGTCCTCGGCGACGAGAAGCTGACCTACGTCGGCGCCTCGTACGGCACCTTCCTCGGCGCGACGTACGCGGACCTCTTCCCCGGCCGGGTCGGCCGGCTGGTGCTGGACGGTGCGATGGACCCGTCCCGCACGGCGATCGACCTCAACCGGGACCAGACCGCGGGCTTCGAGACGGCCTTCCGCTCCTTCGCCCGGGACTGTGCCGAGCAGCCCGACTGCCCGCTGGGCAAGGGCAACCCGGACCAGGTGGCACAGCGCCTGAAGGACTTCTTCCGCAAGCTCGACGCACAACCCGTCCCCAGCGGGGAGGCCGCCCGCCCGCTCGGCGAGGCGCTGGCCACCACCGGTGTGATCGCCGCGCTGTACGACGAGAGCGCCTGGCCGCAGCTGCGCGAGGCGATCACGCAGGCGATGGACGGGGACGGGGCCGGGCTGCTGGCGCTCGCGGACAGCTACTACGAGCGCGAGCCGGACGGCAAGTACGCCAATCTCATGTACGCGAACGCCGCCGTGAACTGCCTGGACCAGCCCCCGGCCTTCAATGGCCCGGAGGCCGTCCGGGCCGCCGTGCCCTCCTTCGAGAAGGCCTCCCCCGTCTTCGGCGCGGGCTTCGCCTGGGCCGCGCTGAACTGCACGTACTGGCCGGCCAGGGCGACCGGCACGGCGCACCGCCTGGAGGCGAAGGGCGCCGCGCCGATCGTGGTGGTCGGAACCACCCGGGACCCGGCGACCCCGTACAAGTGGGCCCAGTCGCTGGCCGGCCAGCTCGACTCGGGCGTCCTGCTCACCTACGACGGCGACGGCCACACGGCGTACGGGCGCGGCAGCGACTGCATCGACACGGCGATCAACCGCTACCTGCTGGAGGGCGCGCCCCCGGCGGACGGCAAGAAATGCTGACCGGCCGCCGGGGACGGGCGGACAAGACGCCCCCTGGTTCCCGGAACCGGTGGCCTTGAAGCCGTCCGGCACCAGCACCGCCCCCACGTGGTGAGCGCGCCGCCCAAGGCCTCCCGGGCCCGTTCCAGCGCCCGGCGCCCTCGGCGGACGCAGCACCTCCGCCGGCTTCTCCGCCCCGCCGATGGACACCACGCCGAGGCCGACCCCGAGCTCGTACGAGGTCTCGGACACGGCCCGGCCTGCCCGGCCCGCACGGCAGGCACCGCCGAGATCAGCACCGAGGCGGCGGTGGTCACGGCCGGGCAGTCACTGAGGCCCGGGGCGACCAGGAACACCGCCACACAGGCGTACGAGCTCGGCTGCAGCGCCAGCGCGAGCAGCGCGAACCCGCAGACCAGCCCGCCGAGCCCCAGCGCCATCGCGGCCCGCACCCCAATCCGCTGGATCAGGGTCGGCGCCAGGAATGCCGACCAGCATGGCGAGGGGGCGGCGCGGCGACCCTTCGAGGGCACGGCGAGGCGATAGGCCGGAAATGGGATATTCGCCCCAGCGTGCGGCCCACCTCCCTGGCCTGCCTCCGCCCCGCCCACAACCCGGTTCGGGGCACTCGGATGAACCCTGTAGACTTAGCGCCGCTGCTGACGAGAGCCGTACCCGCATGGGTCTTCTTTCCGTGCAGCATGCCGCCTTAGCTCAGTTGGCCAGAGCAACGCACTCGTAATGCGTAGGTCTCGGGTTCGAATCCCGAAGGCGGCTCCGTAGAAGCCCCAGGACTCACTCGCCGTGACCTGGGGCTTTTGCCTTTTCCCGCTCAGAGTGGGTGAGGCTCAGAGCTTGGGCTCTGTTCCCTGACGCCTACCGCGGGACGGCGTGCTTCTTCGTGAAGCGGGACTGCCACGCCCAGCGGGCAATCGCCCCACGATGAGCAAGACGATGATCGCGCCCCAGTCGATGACGTGGGTGCGGCTCACCGTCACGCACTCAGCGTGCGTCTTGCCGAGCCAGCCGACGCCGGCGTGCGCTTGCGCCGGGGGCTATGAGCGCGAGCGCGGCTGCAGCGGCGAAGGTTGTCGGGAACGCGGATTCCAAGGTGCGGATCGGGCCCGGGGGGCGGTGATGGCGGGTTGAACGGCGGCTGGTGGGGCGGGGTGGGCGGTCGTGGAAGTCGGGTGCTGGGGCGGTCAGTTGTGTGTCTGGTGCTCGCGGGGCGGACCGGCTGCTCGATGGGCTTTGCGTTCAACGTCGCGGTGCCCGCGTGGCTGCCTGCTGGGGTGATCGACCGGCCGCTGTGTATGGGCGGTGGTCGGCTGAGGAGAATGGGCGTGGCGCGTAGGGAGGATGAGGAGAGAGACATGAACGAGAGTCCTACGGTGCGGGTCGCGCAGGAGACGGATCTCGATGTGGCCGCCGGGCTGTTCCGGGGCTATCTCGACTTCTACGGGGTGCAGGTCGAGGACCCGGAGCAGCCGCGGGCGTTCCTGGCCGACCGGATGCGGGCGGGGGAGTCGCTGGTGCTGCTCGCCGAGGTTGCCGGGAAGGGAACGGTCGGGTTCACGCAGGTCTACCGGACCTTCTCCTCGCTCTCGATGAAGCCGCTGTGGATCCTCAACGACCTGTACGTCGCCCCGGCCGGGCGGCGGACCGGGGCCGGCCGCGCGCTGCTGCTGGAGACCGTGCGGCGGGCGCGGGAGGCCGGGGCGGCCGGGGTGCAGCTGGAGACGGCGTACGACAACCGGATCGCCCAGGCCCTGTACGAGTCGGAGGGCTTCGTGCGGGAGGAGTTCCACGCCTACTTCCATGACCTGGCGAAGACCTCGGGAGAGATCTGAAGAGTTCTGAAGAGGGCTGAAACATTTCCGCTGCACCGGCGCGTCGATGAGGTGAGACGGACGGTGAGGGGGCATTGGATGCGGCAGCGACGCAGGGAGGGTTTCCGCGAGTTCGCGGAGGGGCGGACCGGGCAGTTGTACCGGTCGGCCTGTCTGCTGACGAGCGGGGACACTCACCTGGCCGAGGATCTGGTGCAGGAGACCCTCGGGCGGATGTACCTGCTCTGGGGGCGGATCTCCCGTATCGACAATCCGGCGGCGTACGCGCAGACCGTGCTGGTACGGGCCTTCCTCACCCACCGGCGGCGGCGTTCCACTGCCGAATGGCCGGTGGGGGAGGTGCCCGACGGCATCGGGGGCGGGGCGGATCCCGCGCTGCGGATGACCCTGCTGGAGGCCTTGGGGCGGCTGGCGCCCAAGGATCGGGCGGTGCTGGTGCTCCGGTACTGGGAGGACCGCAGCGTGGAGGAGACCGCCGACGTCATGAACGCCAGCTCGGCGGCCGTACGGACCCGGAGCTCGCGCGCCCTCGCGCGGCTGCGGCAGGAACTCGGGGGAAGCCTCGCCGAGTTCGCCGGTCGCTAAGGGGCCTCGGCGTTTGGCCTCGGGCCTCGGGCCTCGGGCCTCCGGCGTCTGGCCTGTGGTCTGTGGCGTCCGGCGTCCGGCGTCCGGCCTCCGGCGTCTGGCGTCCGGCCTCCGGCGTCTGGCGTCTGGGCGCCGGCGTCCGGCCCTCGGCCTCGGCCCGCGGCCGTGGGCCGTCGCACCAGCCCGGTTCCTGCCGTGGCTGCATTCAACCAATCGTGGAAGGTCTGGTTCCCCATGCCCTTTGAAGACGAGCTCGGCGACGCGCTGCGGCGCACGGGCGACGGTTTCGCCACCGACCAGCGCGCCCTGGTGGACGCGGGAGAGCAGCACGGACGGCGCCTGGTGGCCCGCCGTCGGGCGGCCGCGATCACCGGCACGGTCCTCGCGATGGCGGTCGTCGGCACCGTCGGCGCCTACTCCGGTGGTCTGTTCGGCGGCGGCGATGGTGGTGCGGATCAGATGAACGTTGCCGCGCCGTCGCTGCCGTCCGCGTCCGCTTCCAGGCCTGCGGACCGGCAGAAGGACCCGGGCGCGGGCACCGGGGCCGTCACCGCCCAGCAGATGATCGCCGACTTCAAGGCACTGCTGCCGGGCGGCACGCTCACCGACACCCAGGCGCGGGGGACCACGGACGCCGCCCCGATGGTCTCCGGCGTGTACGACGACGGCAAGGGCAAGGCGGCCGTCAGCCTGAGTCTTTCGCGCGTCTCCCCCGGCGGCATCATGGCCCGTCAGATGACCGAGTGCGGGGACAAGGAGCTCATCGGCTACGACAGCTGCACCTCCGAGAAGCTGGCGGACGGCTCGCAGCTGCTGCTCTACCGCGGGTACGAGTACCCGGACCGGCGGGTGGACACCAAGGTCTGGCGGGCGACCCTGGTCACCCCGCAGGGCTACCTGGTCGACGCCTCCGAGTGGAACGCCCCGGCCGAGAAGGACGCGGCCGTCACCCGGCCCACGCCGCCGCTCACCCTGGCGCAGATGAAGGCCCTGGTCAGCTCGGACAAGTGGCACACCGCCCTGAACGACCTGCCGGCCGCCCAGCCGGAGAAGTCCACGCCGGCGCCGCCCGCCGGGCCCGACGCGGGAGCGGTGCTTCAGTCCATGCTGCCGAAGAAGGGGGTCACCGTCGTCTCCAAGGGCGGGGAGGGGGACTACGCCTACGCGGTGCTCGACGACGGCAAGGGCAAGTCGCTGGTCCAGGTCAACGCGCAGCCGGGGATGGGTGACGTGGCCGGCGAACTGTTCGGGAGCGGCGACGTCACCACCCTGCCGGACGGCACGAAGGTGAAGACCGAGAAGAAGGCCGGTGAGAAGGGCGGCGCCGGGGTGGTGTGGTGGACCGTGGACACCCTGCGGCCCGACGGCCTGCGGGTGGTGGTCTCCGGCTTCAACACCGGGAACCAGAACAAGCCGGCGACCCGGGCGACCCCGCTGGTGACCATGGAGCAGATGAAGGAGATCGCGCTCAGCCCGAAGTGGGTGCAGGGCAAGCCGTAGCCTCCCGGATCACTTGGCGTCCGCGTAGCACTCCACCACCGCCGTGGTGAAGGGGAACCGGACCGGGGTCTCGCCGAAGGCGATGCGACCGGCCCGGTCGGCGGCCGCGCGGATCGCCGCGGTGACGGCCTCGGCCTCCTCCGCCGGGCAGTGCACGATCACCTCGTCGTGCTGGAAGAACACCAGCTCGGCGCGGAGCCCGGCGGCCGTGAGGGCCTGGCGCAGCGCCGCAAGCATCAGCAGGGCCCAGTCGGCGGCGCTGCCCTGGACCACGAAGTTGCGGGTGAAGCGGCCGCGAGCCCGGGTGTTGGTGGAGGCGTAGCCGGGGGTCCACTCCTCCGAGCCGGAGCCGGAGCCGGCATCCGTTTCCGGGCCCGTTTCCGGGCCCGGTTCCTGCGGCAGGCCCGCCTCCTCGGCCTCGGCGGAGCCGGCGGCGGGCGGGCAGGTGCGGCCCAGCCAGGTCCGTACGAGCCGGCCCTCCTCGCCCGCCCGGGCGGCATCGTCCACGTACGCGACCGCCCGCGGGAAGCGCCGACGCAGGGCGGCGAGATTCTTCAGGCCGTCGCCCGAGGTCTGGCCGTACACCGCGCCGAGGACGGCGAGTTTGGCCTTGTCGCGGTCACCGGAGAAGCCCTGGCGGGAGATCGCCGTGTAGAGGTCCTCGGGGCGGCCCGCCACCTCCATCAGGCCCGGATCGCGGGAGATCGCGGCCAGCACCCGCGGCTCCATCTGGTCGGCGTCCGCGACGACCAGCCGCCAGCCGGGGTCGGCGACGACCGCCCGCCTGATCACCTTCGGGATCTGCAGGGCCCCGCCGCCGTTGGTCACCCAGCGGCCGGTGACAGTGCCGCCCGGGATGTACTCCGGGCGGAACCGGCCCTCGTGGACCCAGTCCTTGAGCCAGCTCCAGCCGTGCGCGGTGTAGATCCGGTACAGCTTCTTGTACGCGATGAGGGGCTCGACGGCGGGGTGGTCCAGCTCCTGGATCTCCCAGCGGCGGGTGGACCGCACCTTGATCCCGGCCTCGGCGAAGGCCTTGACCACGTCGGCGGGGAGGTCGGGCCGGACGCGGCGGCCGAAGGCGGCGGAGACCTGGTCGGCGAGCTCGGCGAGGCGGCGGGGCTCGCCGCCGCCCGCGTAGCGCTCGCCGAGCAGTTCGGTGAGTACGGAGCGGTGTACGTCGGCCCGCCAGGGCAGCCCGGCCCGGTTCATCTCGGCGGCGATCAGGAAACCCGCCGACTCGGCGGCGGTCAGCAGCCGCATCCGGTCCGGGTGGGCGGTGGCCTCGTGGCGGCGCATCTGGTCCGCGTAGACGGCGAGGAGGGCGTCGAGGGGGAGCGGGGCGGGGCCGGCGGCTTGGGGCTCGAACAGCGAGGACTGCGTCCCGGGCTCGGCGGCCCGCTGCGGCGGATCGGGCGGTACGGGCGTGCCGTTGAGGCGGGCCCAGGCGGCAGCGGCGGACCGCGGCTGGCCGAGTCGGCCCTCGTGACCGAGGAGGAGCAGCTCGGCGACCTCGATGTCGTAGCAGCGGTCCACGCGGAGGCCGGCGGCGAGCAGGCGGGGGTAGACGGCGGCGGTGGACTGCCAGATCCAGCGCGTGTGGGGCGGCGCGGCGCGGATGGCGGCGGCGGGGTCGGGGGCCGTGATGTGGGGGCCGGGCGAGTTGGCCGGGCCGGCCCTTCCGCCCTCGTCGGCCCTTCCGGTGGGGCCGGTGCCGTGGGGCTGGCCGGTGCCGGAGCCGGTGCTGGTGCTGGTGCCGTTGGCTTGGCCCGTGCCCGTGCCCGTGCCGCCGGTGGCCGTGCCGGTGCCGTGGGTTTGGACGCCCGGCTCGTGGGTCTCGCCGGGGCCGAGGGGTGGGCGGGCGCCGTGGGGCGGGCCGGGGACGGGCACGGGCGCGGCGTGCCAGCGGCCGTCGCCGTCCTCGGCGAGGGCCCAGCGGGTGGCGGGCTCGCTCATGAGTGCGAGTGTGGCAGGCGGGTCTGACAAGGGCGGGGCGGCACCCCGGTGCCCTGCGGGTGCCTTTTCCCCTCCCCGCCCCTTCCCGAACTGGGGCTCCGCCCCAGACCTCGCGCCTCAAACGCCGGCGGGGCTGGGGGTGCCGTCGTACGAGGCTGCGCCTCGGACCCTGCGCCGCAACGCCGGGGGCTGGGGGGCACGCGGGGCTCCGCCCCCGACTCCAATCCTCAGGCACCGGCTGGGCCGAGGGGCCGTCCCCCGAAGCTGAGCCTCGGCCCCGCGCCTCAAGCGTCGGCGGGGCTGGGGGTCGCACGTGGCTCCGCCCCCGACCCCGCGCCTCAAACGCCGGTTGGGCTGGGGGGCCGTCGCGCGGCACTTCCGCCCCGGACCCTGGGCCGCAAGCGTCGGCTGGGTTGGGGGTGCCGTCGTACGGGGTTGCGCCTCGGACCCGCGCTTCAAGCGCCGGCGAGGCTGGGGGGCGCACGGGGCTCCGCTCCGGACCCCGGTGCCTCAAGCGCTGGCGGGGCTGGGCGGGGTGCCAGCCGGCGGGGCTGGAGGCGCATTCCAGCCCGCGCGGCGTTTGAGCGCCCGGTGGGGCGAGGGGCCAGGCCCCGCGCAACGGGGCCGGGCGGAGCCCGTGCGCCTGGCAGGGCTTGGGGCGGAGCCCCACAGCGGGGGCTGGGGCCGCAGGCCCCAGTTCGGGAAGGGGCGGGGTGGGGGAAGGCCCCGCGCAGCGGCTACCCGCCGACGCTGGACGGGCTGCGACCCCGGCGGCGGCCTGGGTTGGACTTCCGGGTTCCGGGTTCCGGGCTCCGGGCGCTGGGCGCGGACTTCCGCGGCGCTGGAAGGGGCTCCGGCCCTGCGCCTTGGGCGGGGTTTCCGTTTCCGGTCCCTTCAGCGGGAGGCTGCCCGCAGGGCGGTGGGCCTGCCCCCAGCGCGGTGGGCCCGCCCCAGGGCGGTGGGCCTGCCCCCAGGGCGGTGGGGCCGAGGGATGGAAACGGGCTTCCGACCCGGTCGGCCTGGAAGAGCCCCTCGGGGCCGGGTGGGGCGCCGCCCCGGGCGGTCGGGGCGGGTGGGTGGGCATGTCAGGCTGGTGGGGTGACTTCGCACCCTGCCGAGACCGTCGAGCGTGCCTGCGCCGCCGCCCTCTACGCCCAGGACGATGCCGGGCTGGACACCGGCGCCTCGCTGCTCGCCGCCGATCCGGCCGGCTGGGGCGGGGTCGGGCAGGCGTTGCTCGCGCGCGGGGAGGCGTACGTACGGCAGGCCTGGGAGCGCGGCTGGCAGCCGGCCGACGTGCTCCGGCTGGTCCGCCGGGACCTCGAAGAGCGGCATCTGCGGATCACCGAGGACCTGATGGCGGCCGAGGGCCGCCGGTACGCCCGGCTGCCGGCCCGGTGGACGGCGTACGAGGTGTGGTGGGACGAGGACACCGCGTACGCCGAGCAGCTCGCGCAGCGCGAACGGACGGACCGGTTCACACTGGCCACCGCCCTCCTGGAAGTGCTCCGGCTGCTGATCCGGCTGCCGTCGATAGAACCGGTCGGGGCGCTTCCGGGCGACCCCGCCGACCTGCCGGAGGCCGCGCACATCGAGCCGCGCATGCTGGCTCGGATCCGGGCGCTGCTGGCCAAGGCGGAGGCGACGACGTACCCGGACGAGGCGGAGGCGCTGAGCGCGAAGGCGCAGGAGCTGATGGCCCGGCACACGGTGGACGAGGCGCTGCTGGCAGAACGCGCGGGCGGCCCGGGGCAGACGCCGGGGGCCTGCCGGATCGGTGTGGAGCCGCCGTACGAGGAGGCGAAGGCGGTGCTGCTGGACGCGGTGGCCACGGCGAACCGCTGCCGGGCGGTGTGGAACAGCGCGTTCGAGTTCTCCACGGTGGTGGGGTTCGAGAGCGACCTGGAGGCGGTGGAGCTGCTGTACACCTCGCTGCTGGTGCAGGGGACGGCGGCGATGACGCGGGCGGAGGCCGGTCAGCGGGCCGGCGGGCGAAAGCGGACGAAGACGTTTCGGCAGTCCTTCCTGCTGGCCTACGCCAGCAGGCTGGGCCACCGGCTGGCCGAGACGGCGGAGCACGCGGCGGCGGAGGCCGGCGGGCCGGCCAACCTGCCGGCGCTGGTCGCGCGGGACGTCGCGGTGGGCGCGCGGGCGGAGGAGATGTTCCCGCAGACCACGACGACCCGGCTGCGCGGGGCGACGGACCACGCGGGCTGGACGGACGGCACGGCGGCGGCGGACGCGGCCCAGGTCCGCCGCGGCCACCCACATCTCCCGGCCCACGGCCACGCCACCCGCCGACGCTGAGCGCCCTGCCGGCCCTCTGCGTACCTTCCCGCGGCTGCGGAGCGCCGTTCGGCTGAGGCCAGTGCCGCTTGCCGTTGCCGTTGCCGTGGCCGTTGTGCCGCTCGCGCGTTGAGAGCCGATGCCCCGCGCTCTCTGAGCCGGCTACCGGTTGGACGCCATGGGCGTGCCGGACGCTTCCCCGCCCACCCGGGTTCGCCCTGCGCGGGCTGCGCTTGCCCTGTCGGCCGGATGCCTCGGTCGGACGCCCTGCGGCGGATGCCGGATGCCGGATGCCGGATGCCGAGAGCGCGCATCTCGTGGCAGCGCGAGGCCGGCTGCATGTGATGGGCGTGTGGCCTCGTTCCCCGGCACTCGGATGCACCCTGCGCCGCCTGCGCAGGGCCCGGCGATGGACAGGGCGGTGGGTCAGGGCTCGCGGGAGTCCGGGCGGGAGGCGGCCGGGTGGGGCGGGTCCGGGTGCAGTGCGCGGGTCTCTGCCTTCAGGATGCGCATCGACTTGCCCACCCCGCGCGCCACCTCCGGCAGCTGCTTCGAACCGAACACCAGCACGCAGACGCCCAGAAGGACGATCAGGTGCCAGGGCTCCGATGCGTTCCTGAGCATGCGCGTGTACCCATCTCTCGGACGATGATCGGCTGGTCCTATGGAACAGGCGCCACACGGCTTCGGACAAATCCGAAGAAGTCCTGAAAGAAGCTACTCTCGACCTCATGAGCTGGCTCCGGGCCCTGAAGGCGAGCGCCCGATCGGGACTGAAGGTCGAGCGGGCCCGCCTGGAGCCGCTCATCGCCGTCCGGGCCGCGGCCGGGCTGGCCATTGTGGTCGGGGCCGGTCTGCTGCTGTTCGGGCCCGGCGCCGCCGCCAGTTCCGCGTTCGGCGCCTTCCAGGCGGCTATCGCGACCTTTCAGCGCAGTTGGCGCCCGCGGCCGGTGCTAGCGCTCGCCTCCGGGGTGACCCTCGCCGTCTCCACCTTCGTCGGATATCTCGTCGGCTCCTCGCACGCCACCGCCTTCCTCGTCCTGCTCGCCCTCTGGACCTTCCTGTCGGGAATGGCCTGGGCGGCCGGCCCGACCGCCGGAATCATCGCTTCCGGCAATGTGGCGATCATGCTGGTGACCGTCACCCTGCCCACCTCTGTCGCCCAGGCCGCCGGCCACGCCGCGATGATCGCCGCCGGCGGTGTGGTGCAGGCCGCGCTGATCGTCCTCTTCCCGGTACGCCGCTGGGGCGCCCAGCGCGAGGCCCTCGCCGACGCGCTGGCCGCCGAAGCCGACTACGCGCGCCGCCTGCGCCACGACCCGGAGGCCTCCTTCGACCCCGGTCCGCTGATGACCGCCCGCGCCGCCGCCACCGTCACCCCGCGCCAGGCCCGCCGCCGCCCCGCCGAACTGCACGGAGCGCGCGGCCTCGCCGAGCGGATCCGGCCCGTGCTGGCCTCGCTCGCCGACCCCGCCGTGGGCGCGCCCGCCGAGGGGCCGGCCCGGGAGCGGGTGCGCGAACTGCTCTCCGCCGCCGCGTCCGTGCTGGACGTGGCGGCCGGCGCGATCCGGCACGGCGAGCCGGTACGGCCGCCCGGCCCCGCCCTCGCCGTCCTCAAGTCCCCGGACACCGCGGAGGTGTTGGACGGTCCGGCCCTACGCGCCGCGCGCCGGCTCGCGGCCCTGCTGGAGGACGTACTGGAGACCGCGGCCCCGGGCTCCGGCCGCACCGCCGACCCCGGCGAATCGAAGCTCCGGCCGACCCTGCCCGCGCTGATGCCGCTGGTACTGCGGGCGGTACGGACGGAACTCCGGCCCGCCTCCCCGGTGTTCCGGCACGCGGTCCGGGTGTCCGCGGTGGCCACGGCGGGCTACCTCATCGGGCACGCGCTGCCGTTCGGGCACGCCTACTGGGCGCCGATGGCCTCCGTGATGGTGATGCGGCCCGACTTCAGCCAGACCTACTCGCGGGCCGTCGCCCGCTTCGGCGGCACCCTCCTCGGGGTCGCGGCCGCCACCGCGATCGTCCAGGTCGCGCACCCCGGGGTGTACCTGTCGGGGGCGCTCGCCGTGATCAGCGCGGGCCTGATGTACGCGCTGATGCGCACCGGGTACGCCGTCTCGCAGGTCTTCGTGTCCGCGTACGTGGTGTTCCTGCTCGGCATGGGCGGCACCCGCTGGGACCAGACCGTGCCGGACCGGGTCGGGCTGACCCTGGTGGGCGGGCTGCTGGCGATGATCGGGTACGCGCTCTACCCGGCCTGGGAGACCCCGCGGCTGCGGACCCGGCTCGCCGACTGGCTCGCCGCGGACGGGCGGTACGCGGCGGCCGTCCTCCGGCAGTACGCCGATCCGGCCGGCGCCCGCCGGGCGGACGTGCGCGAGGCGCTGCTGGCGGTCCGCGACGCCAGGGTCGCCTGGCAGGAGGCCGTGGACCGGGCGGCCGGGGAACCGGTCCGGCACCGGGGGCTGTCCCGGGCGGCGGCGGACGACGCGGGGGACGCACTCGCCGCGCTGGGCCGCAACGCGATGCTGCTGGAGGCGCACCTCCCGGACCGGGCCCACCCGCCGGTCCCGGCGGCGGCGGAACTGGCGGAGGCGCTGCGGGCGGCTACGGAGGCGGGGGCGAGGGCGGTGCGTGAGCGGAGGGTGCCGGAATGGGGGGTGGTGCGGGGGGTGGTGACGGGGTGGGAGGTGCCGGGGTCGGCGGTGCTGCGGAACGGGGCGGAGCTCTTGCTGGCCGCACTGGACGAACTCTCCGACGCCCTGCGCCCATAGCGGGCCCTGCCCACCCCGATTTCCCGCCCCTGCTTCCGGCTTCCTGTCCCGGCCGTGCGCCCGTCCCCGGTTCCGCCCCCGTTCCCGTGTCCCCGGCCCTGCGCCCATTCCGGCTTCCTGTCCCCGGCCCTGCGCCCGTCCCCGGCCCTGCGCCCGTCCCCGGCCCGTGCCTGCCCTAGGCCCGTGCCTGCCCCAGGCCGCGCCGGCCCCGGCTCCGCGCACGCCCCGCCCCGCGTCCGTCCCCGGCCCGCCGGGTGGACCCGGGTCGTCCCGGGTGGTCCATGGGGGGCGGCGGCTGGCCGGCGGGGGCCCTGCGGGCGGCTTGTCCCCTCCCCGCCCCTTCCCGAACTGGGGCTCCGCCCCAGACCCCGCGCCTCAAACGCCGGCGGGGCTGGGGGTGGGCCTCCGCCCCGGACCACGCGCCTCAAAGGCCGGCGGGGCTGGGGGTGGGGCTGCGCCCCAGAGCTCGCGCCTCAAAGGCCGGCGGGGCTGGGGGTGGGGCTGCGCCCCAGAGCTCGCGCCTCTAACGCCGGTGGGGCTGGGGGTGGGCCTCCGCCCCGGACCCCGTGCCTCAAAGGCCGGTGGGGCTGGGGGTGGGGCTGCGCCCCGGACCCCGTGTCTCAAAGGCCGGTGGGGCTGGGGGTGGGGCTCCGCCCCGGACCACGCGCCTCAAAGGCCGGCGGGGCTGGGGGTGGGGCTGCGCCCCAGAGCTCGCGCCTCTAACGCCGGTGGGGCTGGGGGTGGGCCTCCGCCCCGGA